>CAXBGV010000272.1:0-4029 GCA_963975235.1 uncultured Flavobacterium sp.
CAGAGCCTGCGGATAGAATTCCAAAAATCACCTCTTCGTTCTCGAGAGCATCAGCGGCTAACTTAATAGTTCCGTCACCACCAGCAATAATAATACGCTCTGGTTTGTACTGATTAAATAAAGCTCTAATTCCCGAGGCATCATCTAAACCTGAGGTTTCATAGGATACAAAGTTGAAATTTTCTTGATGTGCAAATCGCTCAGCTGCCAATACAAAGTCTGATTTATCTATCGCTCCCGAAACAGGATTGACAATCATCATGACATTCTTTTTCATTATTATACTGCTTTTTTAATTAAAAAAAATTAATTTAGGACACTTACAAATGTAGCACAATTAATGAAGCCTATTTTAAAATTATATCGTGGTTATGCTAACGAACAAGAGTTAATTGTCATGGGACACGTATTTAATCCCACAAAGGCAACTGACTATGATTTTTTAGATAAAAATTTTAAAAATGCTCGTTCGATTATTAAACTTTTCCAGTTAAAAACTTGGCCTAATGCCTCCGTCAGTTTAATTCACAACAACGTAAAAATACATACAAAAACACTGAACGATGGTTATTTTAAATTTTGCATACCATTAAGCCAGTTCGATTATGGCTGGATTGATTATGAAGTAAGCATCGAATACAACAATGAAACCATAACGAGCAGAGCATCCTACATTAGACCAAAGATGGGGAAATTAGGAATTATATCAGATGTTGATGATACTTTTCTTGTTTCGTACACCTTGAATCCCTTAAAAAAAATATACCATCTACTATCTAGAAACGTGGAATCTAGAAAAATATTTGAAGATGCCGCAGCTCATTATAGGGCTTTGAGCTTATCTGGCCAAAGTGAACAACAGGAATGGAATGCGTTTTTTTACGTATCGAGCAGTGAATGGAACCTCTACCGGTTTTTGGTGAAATTTACCGAAATTCATCATCTACCAAAAGCTGTTTTACTTTTGAAGGATATAAAAACAAGCTTGCTTGATTTTATATGGACTGGTAGAGGCGGTCATGGACATAAATTTGATAAAATAAAACACATTTTAGAATTTTATCCTAACTTAAAATATGTTTTGATAGGTGATGATTCGCAGCATGATCCTTTTTTGTATGAGGCTATTGCCAAAATTTTTCCGTTGACAGTAAAAGCTGTTTATATACGACAAACAAGAAAAAACAGCAAAGCAAAGGTCACTACAACTCTAGAAAACATTGAGAGCTTAGGCGTTGAAGTGTGCTACTTTAAAAACAGCAGTGAAGCCATCATTCACTCTAAAAAAATAGGTCTGGTCGATTAGTACTCTTACCAACTTTTTTAGCCCAGATTGCA
This sequence comes from uncultured Flavobacterium sp., assembly GCA_963975235.1. Lineage (GTDB taxonomy): Bacteria > Bacteroidota > Bacteroidia > Flavobacteriales > Flavobacteriaceae > Flavobacterium. The sequence goes on from CAXBGV010000272.1 coordinate 1,339, forward strand.
GTGTAAAGCCCGGACGTTGATTGGTTTGTTTTTACAGGAGACACAAAGCGACTGAAAGAAGCTCTTGTGAAGACTTGTAAAAACAACCAAGCAGCGGAGGACTTGAAACGGAAAGCGGGATTAGCTACATAGTATCAATCTCTTCTTGAACTACTTCCCAATCTAATAACAACTTATCTAGTTCTTCTTTTTTCTTGTTATATGCTTTAAAAAAGGCAGCGTCCTCGATATGCTTATCGTAATTTGAGGCAAGCATTTTATCATCATTTTGAATATCCTTTTCTAACTGCTTAATTTGGCTTTCAATTTTACTAAGTCGGTTTTGTAAAGACTTCCCTTTCTTTTGATCTTCGTACGAGGCTTTTTTACTTTCTTTAGGTGCGGCCGCTTTTGCGATATCCTTTTTCTCTACCTCGCGCATGTTTTCCATGTTGCGCTGTTCTAAGAAATAGTTAATATCACCAAGGTACTCCCTAATTTTCTGATCTTTAAACTCGTAAACGATATTAGACATTCCTTGCAAGAAATCCCTATCGTGAGAAACCAATAATAAGGTTCCTCCAAACTTTTGTAGTGCGGCTTTTAATACATTTTTAGATTTTATATCTAAGTGATTGGTTGGCTCATCCATTAATAACACATTAATAGGTTGCAAAAGCAACTTACAAAGAGCAAGACGGTTGCGCTCGCCTCCAGACAATACCTTCACCTTTTTTTCTACATCGTCTCCTCTAAAAAGGAAAGATCCTAACATGTCTCTTACCTTAGAACGATTTGTGTCTGTAGCAGCATCTTCCATGGTTTGAAGCAAGGTAATTTCACCATCGAGATATTCGGCTTGATTTTGAGCAAAATAGCCTAGTTGCACATTATGACCTAATTTTATGGTACCACTATATTCAAATTCGTTTACGATCGCTTTTATAAAAGTCGATTTCCCTTGTCCGTTTTGACCAACGAAAGCAATTTTACTACCGCGTTCTACTAACAAATCGATGTCTTTTAAGATGACATTATCTCCGTATGCTTTTGTAACATGATCTGCCTCGACAACTACTTTACCTGGTTCTTTTGAAACTGGAAAAGAGATATTCATCACTGAATTATCGTCTTCGTCTACCTCGATACGTTCTACTTTATCTAGCTTTTTGATTAAAGACTGCGCCATGGAAGCTTTCGAAGCTTTAGCACGAAACTTTTCGATTAGTTTCTCTGTCTCTTCAATTTTTTTAGCTTGATTTTTTTGAGTGGCCAATTGCTTTTCGCGAATTTCATGACGCAACTCTAAATATTGTGAATACGGCTTATTAAAATCGTATGCTTTACCTAACGAAATTTCGATAGTTCTATTGGTTACATTATCCAAGAACATTTTATCATGCGATACGATCACAACTACACCAGGATAGTTACGAAGGAAACTTTCTAACCAAATGATACTTTCTATATCCAAGTGATTGGTAGGCTCATCTAGTAACAAAACATCATTGGACTGGAGCAGCAACTTGGCTAGCTCTATACGCATTCTCCAACCTCCAGAGAACGTTTCTGTTTGGTTGTTAAAAACTTCGCGCTTAAAACCTAAACCCAATAAAATTTTCTCAGTATCTCCAACATAATTGTAACCTCCTAAGAGTTCAAATCTATGGGTGTAATCAGATAAATCTTCTATAATTTTCGAATATTCATCACTTTCATAATCAGTACGAGTCACTAACTGATGATTAATTTCTTCGAGTTTTTTCTCTACAATTTTTATTTCTGTAAAAGCTTCATAGGCTTCCTCTAATACGGTACGTCCTTGTTCAAAATCAATGTCTTGACGCAAGAAACCCATTCTGATATCTTTTTCTTGTGAAATCACACCTGAATCAGGTTTAAAATCTCCAGCTAACATTTTAAGCATGGTCGATTTTCCAGCACCATTTTTTCCTACGAGACCAACTCTATCTCCGGCTCCTAATCGAAAAGTAACCTCTTCAAATAAATATGTACCTCCAAAAGAAACCGATAAATTGTGTATATTAAGCATATATTGTGACTAATGTTACATCGGCACGGTTCGTAAAACTGTACCTTTGTTTAAAATTTTTGCAAATGTTAAAAAAAGGATCCAAACTAAATAGTATTTTAACAGGAACTTGTCCTAAATGCCAGAATGAGAGCATGTATTTAGACAAAAACCCGTTCAATTTGACAAATACACTAAAAATGCATGAAAAATGCAGTCATTGTGGATTAACTTATCAATTAGAACCTTCGTTTTTTTACGGAGCAATGTATGTAAGTTACGGATTAAATGTTGCCACTGGAATTGCGGCATTTGTTATCTCTTATTTGATTTTTGGTAGCACACTTAAAACTGCTTTCATAGCTATTATAGTCGCACTAATAATTTTGTTTCCTTATGTCCTAAGATGGGCAAGGAACATTTATATCAATATGTTTGTTAGTTATAACCCCAATTGGGATAAAGAGTAGCAACACTATTTGTTCTTTTTAGTAAACCGCTGGATATCAATCACGGGATCTAGCGGTACTTTATATTGTATACTGTCATAAAGAGCTTTTGCCATAGCCGGACCCAACATAACACCTCTTGTACCCAAACCATTCAAGATATGTAGCGATTTATGTAGACTGTGCGTACCTAAAAGAGGTCTTCTGTCTTTTACTGTAGGTCGCACTCCT
>CAXBGV010000273.1:0-3958 GCA_963975235.1 uncultured Flavobacterium sp.
CCAGACGGAATATCATCTCAAGAAGCAGAAGAAAAAAGAGAAAATACTCTTATTCAAATTTTTAACACGACGGCCAGAATTGGGATCATCATCATCGCTTCCTTGATGGTTTTAGAAGAGTTTGGTGTCGAAATCGCCCCTATTTTGGCGGCAGCCGGAATAGTTGGTTTGGCTTTTGGTTTTGGGGGGCAATACCTCATCAGGGATATTATTTCAGGACTCTTTATTATTCTAGAAAATCAATATCGCGTGGGTGATGTTGTAGGTTTTGATAACGCCAGTGGAACTGTGCAAGAAATTAGTTTGCGAAAAACAACTTTACGCGATCTCGACGGAACTGTACATCACATTCCGCATGGTGAAATTAAAAAAGTATCCAACTTATCTAAAGATTTCTCTCGAATAAATCTAGATATGGGAGTGAGCTACAATACCAACTTAGAACACGTGATAAACGTAATTAACGCTGTAGGAACTACACTGGCAAATGATCCTGAATGGAAACAATCTATCTTACTAGCCCCTCAGTTTTTACGAGTAAATGATTTTGCTGATTCTGCTATAATGTTAAAAATCCTAGGAGAAACGCTTCCTAGCAGACAGTGGGAAGTTACTGGCGAATTGCGCAAACGATTAAAAGTTGCCTTTGATAAGGAAGGTATAGAGATTCCCTTTCCGCAAATTGTGCTTCACAAAGCAACTGAAGTAGCAACACTCGACAGCACAGAAAGCAACGGTTAAGTACTCGTTCAAAGCACCCAAATTACTAAAGTCTATAAATCAATTGATTTGTAGACTTTTTTTAGTTGTATTCACTATAAATAAGCCTTTATAATGCAACATCAAGGAGCTCTTTTTGAGCTACTTCATTAAAAATAGTATATTTGATTAGCATCTTAAATACAGTGAATCATGTCGCAAGAAATAAATATACCTGAACACTTCATAGGACTAACTGATGATGAAGTTATTCAATCTAGAAAAACAGCAGGATATAATGAGCAGGCACATAAACAACAATATAAATGGTGGCTAGCTCTTTTTGAACTTTTTAAGGAACCTATGTTGGTTTTATTAATTGCTGTTGCTATTATTTATTTTATTCTAGGACAAAACAACGAGGCTTACTTCATGCTAGCAGCTATTGTGGCTGTTTCAGGAATCTCTTTCTATCAGGACAACCGCAGCCGAAAAGCAATAGAAGCCTTAGCAAAACTAAACGAGCCTCTTTCTACTGTATATCGAAATAAACTAGCATTAAGCATACCAACCAACACTATCGTACTAGGTGATCTAGTCATTGCTACGGAGGGAAATACTATTAATGCGGATGGAGAAATTGTACATAGTAATGACTTCTCAGTCAATGAGTCGACGCTAACTGGGGAACCTTTTGCAAAATTTAAATCTGAAAAATCAGAAAATAAAATTGTTTATAGCGGAACTCTTGTAGCATCTGGATTAGCCGTTTATAAAGTAACACAAATTGGTTCTAAAACTAAAATAGGACAATTAGGACAGTCTCTTCTTGACATTAAAAATGAGCCTACACCACTACAAATCCAAATAGAAAAATTTGTAAAAGGAATGGCTATCATAGGTATAGTTATTTTTTTATTGGTTTGGGGAGTGTACTACTATAAAACACAAGATGTTTTAAATAGTTTACTAAAAGGCTTGACTCTAGCCATGTCTATCCTTCCTGAGGAAATACCCGTTGCCTTTACCACTTTTATGGCTTTGGGTTCCTGGCGATTGATGAAAGAAGGTATTATCGTTAAAAAAATCAGAACTGTCGAAACACTAGGAAGTGCAACTATAATTTGCACCGATAAGACGGGAACAATTACAGAGAATACAATGAGTTTACAATCCGTTTACTCTTTTGAGGCCGATACCCTTTATGAAAAAGCCGACTGGAATAACAGTCACACCAAACAAGTTATCGAGCTAGCAATGTGGGCTAGTGAACCAGTACCATTTGATCCCATGGAAAAAACGTTACACGATGAGTTTAAAAGCACAACTGCAAATGACGTTCGCTCCTCGTTTAAAATAGTCCATGAATATCCGCTAGAAGGCAAGCCACCAATGATGACTCATGTATTCCAGAATGAAAACGGCGAGAGAATTATTGCTGCTAAAGGTGGCGCCGAGACAATTTTAAAAGTAGCGGAGGTAAGCGAAGCGGAACGTGAAAAAATAAATCAAATAATTGATCGCCTAGCATCACAAGGCTACCGTATTTTAGGGGTAGCACAATCTAATTTCCAAGGAAGAGAGTTTCCTGCGGACCAGCAAGATCTCCCGTTCAAGTTAGTAGGTCTAGTTGTTTTTTATGATCCACCTAAGTCAAACATTGAGCAAGTAATGGATCAGTTTTACAAAGCAGGAATCACCATCAAAGTGATCACCGGTGACAATAGCCCAACAACAAAAGCTATCGCTACCATAGCAGGAGTTAAAAATACTGATCGTTGTATGGAAGGAGCACAAATCATGAAATTAGATGCTCCAGAAATGATACAAGCTATTCACGAGACAAGCTTGTTTACGCGCATGTTCCCTGAGGCAAAATTAGCGGTTATAAAAGCTCTTAAAAAAGACAATCAAATTGTGGCTATGGTTGGTGACGGAGTAAATGATGGTCCTGCACTTAAAGCAGCACATATAGGCGTAGCCATGGGTACAAAGGGAACTGAAATCGCTAAATCAGCGGCTGATCTAATTCTCGTAGATGATGATTTATCAAAAATGATTGTGGCTGTAGCTGCAGGCCGACGCATTTATACCAATTTAAAAAAAGCGGTTCAATACATCGTTTCTATACACATTCCGATCATACTAACAGTTTCTTTACCGCTATTTTTGGGATGGAATTATCCAGACATATTTACTCCTGTTCATGTTATTTTTCTTGAATTAGTTATGGGACCAATGTGCTCCATCGTTTACGAAAATGAACCTGCCGAAAAAAACAGTATGCAACAAAGACCAAGACAGCTGGGTAGCACCTTTTTATCATTTAAGGAAATGGCCATTAGCATTATTCAAGGGCTAGTTATTACCATCGCTATTTTGATAGTGTACCAACTTACAGTACAAAACGGAGGAACTGAAATCGAGACTCGAACGATGGTTTTTACTACTTTAGTATTATCGAACGTATTACTCTCACTCGTAAACCGTTCCTTTTACTACTCAGTTTTTACCTCTCTAAAAAACAAAAACAATATGATAGTCTTTGTCAATTCAATTACATTAGTCATGTTAGGAATGATTATTTACATTAGTCCGATTGCATCATTTTTTGAGGTTCAACCATTGACCTTTTTGCAAATAATTACCTGTCTTGCTATTAGCGCAACCTCTATATTGTGGATCGAAATTTACAAATGGAATAAAAGACGTAAAGGAACAAACTAAAATAGCGACTTATGAAAAACACATTAGTATCCATAGATTGGTTAAAAGACAACTTGCAAGATCCGAATTTAGTTATTCTTGATGCGAGTCAACAGGTTAACCAAGCTAATGTTAGTCCTGAATTTACCGAAATACAAATTCAAGGTGCTCGGTTTTTTGATATCAAGAATGATTTTAGCGACAGCACAAACCCCTTACCTAACACGTTCCCAACTCCTGAAAAATTTGCAAAAGCAGCACAAAAACTAGGGATCAACAGTAGCAGTAAGATCGTGATTTACGACAGCCTGGGTATTTACTCTAGCCCAAGAGCATGGTGGTTGTTTCAGATCATGGGACATGAAAATGTTTGGGTGCTTGACGGAGGACTTCCTGCATGGGTAAAAGCCGATTTCCCTATTGAAAAAATTAGTGCTAATGACTTTATACGTGGCAATTTTGTATCGAACTACAATCCCGCTATGTTCAAAAACACCGCTGATGTTTTAGCTAATATAAAATCTAAAACAGCTGTATTAATCGATGCTCGATC
>CAXBGV010000274.1:0-3954 GCA_963975235.1 uncultured Flavobacterium sp.
AGCCATTTTACGTTGCTTCCATCAGAAAGTGAAGGCTGGCCAAAAGCAATTGCTGAAGGTATGTTTTGGGGTTCTGTACCGCTTGCGACTGCTGTTTCATGCGTTCCCTTTATGTTAGATTATGAAAGTAGAGGTGTATTATTGACTATGAATTTAAATGAAGATATATTAAAGTTAACCGCTCTTTTACAAAATGATAGTGATTTTCAGATCAAACAAAAAAGAGCTTTTGATTGGTCACAACAGTATACGCTTGATATTTTTGAATGTGAAATTAAAAAATTACTGCCATAATGCGAATTGCTCAAATCATAGATTCTCTTGAAGCTGGCGGTGCAGAGCGTATGGCTGTTAATTATGCGAATGCTTTGACTGAAAAAATTGATTTTTCAGGTTTAGTAGCTACGAGAAAGGAAGGACCTTTGTCAGGTTCATTAAAAGATAATTGTTCCTATTTGTTTCTAGCCAAAAAAAGTACTTTTGATTTTTACGCCGTTTTTAGATTAAAAAAGTATGTAGTGAAAAACAGTATCACAATTGTTCATGCTCACGGGACCTCTTTTTTTACGGCTATCTTACTAAAACTTATTTATCCGCAAATTAAAATTGTTTGGCACGAGCATTATGGTGCCCGAGTGCAACAGTCTGCCTGCAAAAATTTGGTCTTGAAGATATGTTCGTTGTTTTTTAGTGGTGTAATTGTCGTCAATAGAGAATTAGAGACGTGGGCTATACAAAAGCTATTGTGCAAAAAAGTTTTTTATATTGCTAATTTTGCTTCCGACAATCCTACCCAATTAGAGTCAACGCTTTTAAAAGGGATTGAAGGTAAACGTATTTTGTGTTTAGCAAATCTAAAACATCCAAAAAATCATCTTGAATTGCTTAGTTCTTTTTATGAATTGGAGTTATACAAGGCAGGCTGGAGTTTGCATTTTGTGGGAGAAGATTATCAAGATGAATATTCTATAAAAATAAAAGATTTTATAGGCACTTATGTACTGTCAGGCTCAGTGTTTTTGTATGGTGTGAAAAACGATATTCAAAACATATTGTCTCAGGCAACTGTTGGCGTTTTAGCATCAACTTCGGAGGGGTTTCCCGTTAGTTTATTGGAGTATGGATTAGCTGGTTTACCAACTTTATCGACAAATGTTGGGTCTTGTGCAGATGTCATAGTCCATACTAAAACAGGATTATTATTTGATCCTAAAGTCCAAAATGATCTAACAATTCAGCTTAACAAAATTATCTCAGATAAGCCGATGCGCGATCAGTTTGGGGTACATTTGCAGGAATTAGTACAAGCAAGTTTTGCGAAAGAAAAAATTGTCGCGCTCTTAATTTCTAAATACGAATTAGTATCAACATGACTAAAGCAGAATTAAACTATTTTTATTTAGTAGTTTTCCATATTGGAGTAGGTCTTTTAATTTTTATTTTACCTTTTACCGCTAAATTATACGGTTACAGTATTTTTTTATTAGGTATTTATGTTATCATTAAATCCCAAAATAAAAATGATGAAGCTCTTCTGGTGGCAGGCTATGTGGTTGGGAGTGAGATTTTATTAAGAATGACTGGTGGTAATATCACTTACGAGTTTTCGAAATATGGTCTAGTGATTTTTATATTCATGGGGATGTTTTACAAAGGGTTTTCAAAAGGAGCTGTTCCCTATTGGATTTTTCTTTTGCTGTTGGTTCCTGGAGTAGTTATGTCAGGCTTTGTGTTGAATTATGATTCGAATCTTAAAAACTCAATTGCATTTAATATTTCAGGACCTGTGTCTTTGGCTTTTACTTCATTGTATACCTACAGAAGAAAAGTGTCTTTAGAGCGAATGAATAACATTCTCCTCTGCGTAGGATTACCAATTATAAGTTGCGCTGTTTACTTGTCATTATACACACCCAATGTCCGTGACGTTATCACGGGTACCGATTCTAATTTTGAAACATCTGGAGGTTTTGGACCCAATCAGGTAGCTACTTTTCTTGGTTTAGGGATGTTTATCTTTTTTTCTCGCATTATTCTTGAATCAAAAACGAAGATTTTAGTAGTAATAAATCTTATTATTGCTTTAAATATTAGCTTTAGAGGTATAGTAACTTTTTCTAGAGGAGGTATGATTACCGGATTTATAATGATAGTATTGTTACTACTGTTTCTGTATTACAAATCTAATTTTCAAGGAAAAGTAAAACTGAATTATATTTTTGGTTTAATTCTAGTTTCTATGGTGGCTATTTGGAGCTATACCTCGTATCAAACAGGCGGACTTATAGAAAAAAGATATGCAAACCAAGATGCAGCTGGTCGAGCGAAGGAGAGTCAATTTACGGGTCGAGAAGATGTTGCCCAAAATGAAATTAAGCAATTTTTAGAAAATCCAATTTTTGGAGTAGGCGTAGGGAAAGGAGTTGAAAATAGACAGGTGCAAACAGGTACTTTCATCCTATCACATGATGAGATCACTAGAATGCTCGCTGAGCACGGATCATTAGGTGCTTTAGGTCTTTTGATTCTGTTTGTGACACCTCTTGTATTGTATCTCGAAAACAAGTTTAACATGTATTTATTGTGTTTTGTTGTGTTTTGGTTCTTAACCATAAATCACGCTGCAATGCGAACGGCGGTTCCTTCATTTGTTTACGCTTTATCACTGCTTAATGTTCAACTCATACCCAGGAAGCAGCAAGAAGTAAAAGAACTATAAAAAACACATTTAAAAAGCTGTTAGTAATTAGTTGATAGTTTTGTTTTAATAGAACTAGTTATTATTTCAGAATTCTTACATTGCAGTTAGCAGAATAGTATCGTATGTCAAGTCCTAAAATCCATTTTGAAATATCAGAACGAAAAATGATTCTGTATCTATTCGATATTATTTTCGTATGGCTTGGCTTGTATGTAGTTGCTTATTTTTGTGATTTTGAGTATCTTAAATCTCTTACTACAGAGGGTGTCCCTGCTATTTTTTTGGGAATCTATTTGAGTGTATTCGGAATTATTTTCGAAATGTATAAATTACAAGTTGCTAGTAACGAGTTTCAAATTTTACGAAGCACGATCCTAACGGCAACCACCACCACTTTCGTTTATTTGCTGACTCCCGTTTTTTCTCCTGTACTACCGTCGAATCGTATTCAAATACTCGCTTTTTTTGTGACACTTTTTAGTAGTTTGATGGTTTGGCGTTTGTTTTATGTCCGCTTTTTAGCTTCTAATCGTTTTATGCAAACTGCTATTCTGGTATGCGAAAATGCAGAAGTAGAAAAATTAATATTGGGTCTAGAAGACATAGATCCTCATTATAAGATTATTGGCTATGTTAGTTTAGATGCGGTGGAATTTGATACTACCAGAAATCATTATGTTGCTCAAGTCATGAGGGACAATTTATCTGATTTTGTGAAAGAAAATAATGTAGCAGAAATTGTCATCGCTTCTCAAAAAACAGATGGTATTACTACTGTTTTGTACCAGCAATTACTTCATTTATTAGAGTCGGGTAATGTGATAAGAGAATACACGCAAGTTTATGAAAGTAAGACACAGCGAATTCCGGTGCACTATATGGCGAGGGATTTTTATAGTTTCTTCCCGTTTAGCAGAAGCAATCAAAATAAACTATACCAAACAATAGTTCGAGGTCTCGATATTTTATTGTCTTTTATTGGGGTGACTTTTGGAATAGTTATACTGCCTTTGGTCCTGTTAGGGAATATCTTAGGGAGTAACGGACCATTATTTTACGTTCAAAAGAGAGTAGGTAAAGACGGTGTGGTTTTTAATATTCTAAAATTTAGGACCATGGTTAAGCATGCTGAAAATGCTGGAGCTGTTTTTGCTTCGCACAATGATGCAAGGATAACTCGTTTTGGAAAGTTTATGAGAAAAACGCGAATAGACGAAATTCCGCAATGCATCAATATACTAAAGGGTGATATG
>CAXBGV010000275.1:0-3952 GCA_963975235.1 uncultured Flavobacterium sp.
GATCATTAATTATGCCAAGCAAATTAAAGAGGAAAACTTGGAAAGTAAATTCATTGGTAAAAACTTTGTATTTGATCACCGCTTAGGCGAAAGAATAACAGACGATATCGTATCGCAATGCCACCAATGCGGAAAACCTTGTGATGTACATACTAATTGCATCAACGAAGGTTGCCATTTACTATTTATCCAATGTGAGGAATGTGCCCAAGCCATGCAAGGTTGCTGTTCACAAGACTGTATTGATGTAATCCATTTACCAGAAGAAGAGCAAAAAGCAATTAGAAGAGGAATAAAAAACGGAAATAAGATTTTCAAGAAAGGAAAATCGGATGTGTTGACTTTCAAAAATAGAGAAGCAAATCAAGATCCATTAGCTTCGGTTCCTAATTTGGTTGATTTGACAAAGTCAAAAGCTTTGGCTAAAAAAACACCAAAAATTAAAAAACAATACATTGGTAGTGGAACGCATTTTTATCCGAAACCAAGTATCGGGCAATTTGCTATCGAAGAAAACGAAATCAATGTGGGTGATACGATAATGATTAAAGGAATGACAACTGGTGAACAGCAACTGGTAATTACTGAAATGCAAGTGAATGATGTCAAGGCTGATAAAGCAATTGCAGGAGATATTTGCACGTTTCAATTGCCGTTTCGAATTCGATTATCCGATAAATTATATAAGATTTTAGCATAAATATAAAAGCTTAAAGCACCAAAAATGCCTATTTCAATTGTTTGAAATAGGCATTTTTTACTTAAAAGTCTTGTTGCAAGACAATGCTAAGTTTTGCAACTTTCGCTTAAAAAATACTATCTTTACGGATTAAACGTTTTAAGAACATAAGTTGTGCTAGTCACAACACTATATATAAAATTATGGCATGTACAAGTTGTTCAACTTCTGATGGTGGCGCACCTAAGGGTTGTAAAAATAATGGGACTTGCGGCACCGATAGCTGCAATAAATTAACGGTTTTTGATTGGCTTTCTAACATGAGTTTACCTAATGGCGAAGCTCCTTTTGATTGTGTCGAAGTTCGTTTTAAAAACGGACGAAAGGAATTTTACCGCAATACAGAGAAACTAACTTTATCTATGGGAGACATTGTTGCTACAGTAGCTTCTCCTGGACATGATATTGGAATTGTGACACTAACAGGAGAGTTGGTCCGTATTCAAATGAAGAAAAAAGGAGTAAATCCTACTAGCAACGAAGTTGCAAAAATTTACAGAAAAGCATCTCAAAAAGATATTGATATTTGGTCTGTAGCAAGAGAAAAAGAAGAGCCAATGAAAGTTCGCGCTCGTGAACTTGCAATTGCACATAAGCTCGAAATGAAAATATCTGATATTGAATTTCAAGGTGACGGATCTAAGGCAACGTTTTATTATACAGCAAACGATCGTGTCGATTTTAGAATGTTGATTAAAGATTTTGCTAAAGAATTTAGTACTAGAGTCGAAATGAAACAAGTAGGTTTCCGTCAGGAAGCTGCTCGTTTGGGCGGAATTGGATCTTGCGGTCGCGAATTATGTTGTTCTACATGGCTTACTGATTTTAGAAGCGTAAACACCTCTGCAGCGCGTTACCAACAATTATCATTAAATCCACAAAAACTGGCTGGACAATGTGGTAAACTAAAGTGTTGTTTAAACTATGAACTAGACACTTACCTAGATGCCTTAAAAGGTTTTCCTGATTTTGAGACTAAATTAGTAACTGAAAAAGGAGACGCTATTTGTCAAAAACAAGATATTTTTAAGGGATTAATGTGGTTTGCATACACTAACAATTTTGCCAACTGGCATGTACTTAAAATCGATAAGGTTAGAGAAATTATTGCCGAAAACAAGTTAAAAAACAAAGTCTCATCACTAGAAGACTACGCTGTAGAAATTATTCAAGAGGTAGAAAAAGACTTTAACAATGCAATGGGACAAGAGAGTTTAACTCGTTTTGACCAACCTAAAAAAAGCAAAAGAAACAATAAAAAACCTAAGAAAGCAGGAGAAAATGTGATTGTCGCTAATGCTAAAAAAACAGCTGACAACAAAATCACACCCAATACTAAAAAACCTGCTCACAAAAAACCAGGCAATCAAAACGATAAAAAACCGGCCGGTGCTAACGCTAATCCAGCGCAAGCAAACACACCGAGAAAACCAATAATTATTAAAAAAAATGAGACTAAAAAATAGTATTTTAGTTTTTTTCATAGCAACTACTCTTTTTTCCTGTGACAAAACAAGAGTTTTTGATGACTACAAATCAGTTGGTGATGCGTGGCACAAGGACAGTGTAGTGAGCTTTGACCTACCTGATCTGGATTCGACAAAACGATACGATCTTTTCATAAATATCAGGGACAACAATAATTACCCGTACAACAATCTCTTTTTGATTGTCTCGTTAGAAATGCCCAACGGATATACGAAGGTGGATACCCTAGAATACCAAATGGCCGATGCTGATGGGATGCTTCTAGGAGATGGATTCTCTGATATAAAGGAAAGTAAATTGTTTTACAAAGAGAACGTTAGGTTTAGAGGTAAATACAAAATGAATATCAAGCAAGCCGTTAGAGAAAACGGTAAGGTTCCCGGTGTGACTAGCCTTGAGGGAATAACTGATGTGGGTTTACGAATTGAAAAAAAAGACTAGAATAAGTTATGGCTGCTAAAAAAAATAACAATCAGAGTACGACAAGTCCAAAAGATTTTAAACATTATACTAAAACTTTTTGGAAATTTTTCTTTTACGGACTAGGAGCTATTATGCTTTTCTTCCTTTTTGCCTCTTGGGGAATTTTTGGTTCAATGCCTTCCTTTGAGGACTTGGAAAATCCAGACTCGAATTTAGCTACTGAGGTAATATCAGCGGATCAAGTCGTTATTGGTAAATTCTTTAGAGAAAACAGATCACAGCTAAAATATTCTGATCTTCCTAAAAACTTGGTAGACGCCTTGGTTGCTACTGAGGACGAACGATTTTATGAACACTCTGGAATTGATGGGAGAGGAACATTAAGAGCTATTGCTAGTTTAGGAACTAGCGGTGGGGCAAGTACTTTGACACAACAATTAGCAAAACAATTATTTCACGGTGAGGGATCTAAGTTTTTACCATTTAGAATAGTACAAAAAGCCAAAGAGTGGATCATCGCTATAAGACTTGAACGACAGTATACGAAAAACGAAATACTTGCGATGTACTGTAATGTTTATGATTTTGGTAATTACTCTGTGGGTGTAAGTTCTGCTGCACAAACTTATTTTTCTAAAACACCAAAAGAGTTAACGATAGACGAATCAGCTATTTTAGTGGGTATGTTCAAAAACTCTGGATTATACAATCCGGTACGCAACCCACAAGGAGTTAAAAATCGTCGAAATGTCGTTTTAGCGCAAATGCAAAAATCTAAAATGATAAGCGAAGCGCAAAAAATTAAATTACAAGCCTTACCAATTACCTTAAAATTCAAGCTAGAAAGTCATCGTGAGGGAACGGCAACCTACTTCCGTGAATACCTGCGCGATTATATGAAAAAGTGGGTAGAAGAAAACAAAAAACCAGATGGGACTGATTATGACAAAGATGGTTTAAAAATCTACACCACAATAGACTCTAGAATGCAACTACATGCTGAGGAGGCTGTAAAAGCTCATATTGCCAACTTGCAAGAAGAGTTTTTTATACAAGCTAAAACCAATAAAAACGCACCTTTTGTCAACATTTCTGATGCAGAAACGCAGCGCATCTTGAAACAAGCGATGAAATCATCGAACAGATGGGCCGTAATGAAAGGAATGGATAAAAGCGACGAAGAGATAATTGCTTCATTCAGCCAAAAAACAAAAATGACTGTATTTACTTGGAAAGGTGAAAAAGACACTACGATGACTCCTATCGATTCCATTCGTTATTACAAGTCATTCCTGCAGTCAG
>CAXBGV010000276.1:0-3935 GCA_963975235.1 uncultured Flavobacterium sp.
TTTTCCTCTTTTTCTCTAAAAGGTTTCAAGAAAAATTCCTTCATCAATGGAACAATTTCATCATTAAGACTAAAAGGTTGTTCTGATAAAAAAAGGGCTTCATTGCGACTTTTGTTTCCCACTCTGTGGATAGAAAGCGTCTCGATATGCGTGTTAAATAAGTTAATCATCTTTTTAGGTTTTATGTTAGATAAAAGAGCCAAGAAAAATGACGTTGCTGAGGTCTTTAATCTTGGCTCTTGATTCTTTTTTTTAAACTATTTTAATTCCAATTCTCTTCAAAACCATAGTCCTCAAAGCTATCGTCACCTTCAAACATGTCAAGATCATCTTCATCTAAACCATCTTCATAGTCATTGGCATAATCATCAGCATTATCGGCTTCAAAATTTTTCTCCATAGCTTCATCGGGCATTTCACCATGTGAAAACAAGGTTTCAGGATATAAGTTTCCTGCTTCTTGCTCCTCTATCGCGGCAAGTTCAACTAGGAATGTCCACATATTGATGAAGTCATAAACGTAGATAATCTTGGTGTTTTCGTCGTCTAAAATATCAGACAATTTATAGTCGCTCATGATTTTTTGCTCGCCCGGAACATCACCTGTGTCAAAAAGCGAAATTTCATCTTCTTGATTCCAGGTTTCATCACAAGTATAGAACGAAGCCACTTCCATACCATCAAATCCAAAAGAATTGAAGATCGCATTATGTAAGTCTTCTAAAGTGTCATCAGCAAGTATCGCGATATCTCTAAAAATATCTTCTTCGGCATCTAGAATTACTCTGAATTTGTAAACCATAATCTTTGTTTTTAATGAGAGGTCAAAGGTAAAATTTAATTTTAGATTTTACTTTTGGATTTTGCGATTGTTGATAAGATTTTCAGATGAAAAATATAAAAATTGGTCTTTGACTCATTTGCTCGTAAACCTTAGAAAGCAGATAGTAGGTTGCAGTTGGAGTACAAATAATTTGTTGTTTTGATATTGCTAAACCATCAAAAAAGCCTAATCGAGTGATTAGGCTTATCTATTATTTTTTTGTTTCAGAGCACAGACCCACAATTTCATGAAACACATCATGCATTTCAGTTAGTGATTTTACAATTGTATCGTCAGCTCCCTTTGCTATAATTAAGTCATGTAGCGCATTACTCTGTCCGATTAATTTCTCCACCGATGCATAGATAGCCTTAGTCCTAAACTCTGCTGGCATTATAACAGTCATAAGTGCCGCAGCTTTATTCATCATTTCTTCTGACCGCGCTTTTATCGGGGCTAAATTCCCTTCCTCGGCGGGATGAAAAGTTTCTGACATTACATCGTGAAACTCTTTGATGGCTGGCCATTTATCAAATGTAGATTGTGCCGAAACCGAATTTGCAACTACTAAAAGCACTATGGCTATGACTACTTTAAGCTTTTTCATTTTGGTTGTTTTAGTCGATTATTTATTCGCTAATATACTGCATTTTAGTTTTTACCTTTGTTAAATATTCAATTTACGAATCACTTTTGCCGGATTACCCACTGCTAACGAATTGTCGGGAATATCTTTTGTAACCACTGATCCCGCGCCTATAACGCAGCCATTACCTATTGTGATTCCCGGACATATCACAGTATTGCCGCCTATCCAGCAATCATCGCCTATGGTAATAGGTAAAGCGCTCTCTAGCGTTCTTCTTAAATTAGCTTCAAGTGGATGTGTAGCAGTGTACAACTGAACATTAGGTGCAAAAAACACATTCGAACCTATGCGCACAGGAGCAGAGTCGAGCACAACGCAGTTTACATTAAAATAAACATTGTCACCACAAACGATATTGTAGCCGTAATCACAATGAAACGGCGGCTCGATGTACAAATTAGAACCCGCGTTCGCAATCAATTCGGCTATGATTTCTCTTGCTTTTTTTGTAATTCGGTACTCTGTCACATTCAATCGGTGTAATAAATTCTTAGCACGGCGGCGGTCTTTTATTAATGTTGCATCTCCTGAATTGTAGTATTCTCCAGCAATCATTTTCTCTTTTTCGGTCATCGTTTTTATTCTTTAATAAATGCTGTATTAGTTGGGCATGCCCTTCGGTCGGGCTATTCGTTACAATCTTTTTTTCGGCCAAAAAGCCTCAAAAAAGGATTTTCACTGCTATCCCTCATGCAAAATACCTATTGCTCACAATCCCGATTTGGTGTAAATATAATCTAAAATAAAAATTACAACAACTCATCCCACATATTCAACAGTTCAGTTTCTTTAAATTTTGAGATAGTACGTTTGCTAGTACTTTTGGACTATCAAAATCAAACCACATGAAATCAATTATTACAGCAGTCATTTTATTTTTTGTAACAGCAACATTTGCGCAAAGTACTATTTCGGGAAAAGTAGTAGACAAAAAAGGAAAGTTTATTGCAGGAGCAAACATCTATATTGATGGTACTTATGATGGTGCTACTACAAACGAAAATGGACAATTTTCATTTACAACTACTGCAACAGGAAACCAAGTGCTAGTTGCTAGCTTTCTCGTTTATGAAACGAGTAAAACAACAATTAATGTTGCTGATTTTCAAAACAAAATAATCGTTTTACAAGAAAGTAGTAATACACTTGATGCCGTTATCATTTCGGCAGGTACCATGGAAACAGGTGATAAAGCAAGAGTAGCAGTCTTAAAACCACTAGATATTGTTACAACGGCGGGATCAGCAGGAAATATCATTGCTGCACTACAAACTTTGCCCGGAACACAGAGTGTAGGTGAAGATGGCCGCCTTTTTGTTCGTGGTGGTGAGGCCAATGAAACGCAGACATTTGTTGACGGAATTCGCGTAGCGCAACCCTACAATGCTACTATCGGTAATGTGCCTACACGAGGTCGTTTTTCACCATTTTTGTTCAGCGGAATCGCTTTTTCAACAGGAGGTTATTCAGCCGAATATGGCGAAGCGCTTTCTAGCGTGTTACTTTTAAATACCGAGGATAATCCGGATCAAAACAAAACCGAAATCTCCTTAATGACTGTTGGTTTAGGATTAGGAAATACTCAAAAATGGAATAAAAGTTCGCTTAGCGTCAATGCGTCGTACATCAACTTAGCACCCTATCAAGCTGTTATTCCTCAAAATGTAGATTGGAACAAACCGTTTCAATCCTTGTCTGGGGAATCGGTTTACCGCTATAATTTTAATAACGGAATTTTGAAGGTCTATGCTACTTTCGATTCCTCACAATTGGATATCAATCAAGAAAATATAAATGCACCTGATAAGATAAGAGTGTCGGTTAGTAATAATAATTTTTATTTCAATACGTCATACAACGGCCGTTTTAGAACAGGATGGCAAGTCGTGACGGGTTTAAGTTACGGTTACAGTAAGAACCAAATAGGGCTTGATCTAGATAATGTAGTAAATGACGAAAACGCCGCACACTTGAAGCTAAAACTAAAAAAGAATTTCTCTAATTATTTCAAATTGTCTTTAGGAAGTGATTATTTCATAACCAAATTTGATGAAGATTTCATACCTAATATAGGTGCGACTAAATCAAATGGGTACAACTCTAACATCGCTGCTATTTTTACGGAGGCTGACATTTTATTTTCTAAAAAGTTTGCTGCCAAAGTAGGTTTAAGAGCATCATACAATGATTTATTGAAAGAAAGTGCTATTTCACCACGAATCTCTATGGCGTACAAGGTATCTAAAAACAGTCAATTTTCTGTGGCCTATGGGAATTTCACTCAAAGTCCTGGCGTAGATTATATCAAATATTCTAAATTACATCAGTTCGAAAGTGAGAGGGCTTCGCATTATATTTTCAATTTTCAATACAGTAAAGACAATCAAACTTTTAGAGCTGAAACCTACTATAAAGCATATGACAATTTAGTAAAATACGATACGCCAGCGATTGCTTACAACT
>CAXBGV010000277.1:0-3914 GCA_963975235.1 uncultured Flavobacterium sp.
TATAATGCTAGGGTTTTCTGATGGGACAAAAGATGGTGGATATTTAATGGCAAATTGGAGTATTTACAAAGCTAAGGAAGAGCTAACTGCTATATCTAGGAAATACGGCATAAAAGTGATCTTTTTTGATGGTCGTGGTGGGCCTCCTGCTCGAGGTGGTGGTAAAACGCACAAGTTTTATGCCTCTTTAGGTCCAAAGATTGAAAATAATGAAATTCAAATCACAGTGCAGGGACAAACCATAAGTTCTAATTTTGGAACTTTAGAATCTTGTAGATATAATTTAGAAAACCTATTAAGTGCTGGGGTAACGAACCATGTATTTAGTAAGGAACAAAACAAAATGTCTGCTGCTAATAAAGAAGTTTTGGATCAATTGGCAAATTTGGGATACACCAAGTACTTAAGTTTTAAAAATCACCCTAAATTTATTCCGTATTTGGAACAAATGAGCACGTTAAAATATTATGCTAAAACAAATATTGGTAGTCGCCCATCTAAAAGAAGTAAATCAGCTCAACTCGATTTTAAAGATTTAAGAGCTATTCCTTTTGTAGGATCTTGGAGTCAGTTAAAGCAAAATGTTCCCGGTTTCTTTGGTGTTGGTTCCGCTTTAAGACATTTTGAAGAAACGGATCAGTGGCAAAAAGTACAGGATTTATATAATGATTCGATGTTCTTTAAAACGCTATTGGAAAACAGTATGATGTCGATGGCAAAATCTTTTTTCCCGCTTACAGCTTACATGAAGGACGATCCTGAATTTGGTGAGTTTTGGCAAATTATTTACGATGAGTTCTTAGAAACTAAACGTCTCTTATTAAAAATTGCTGGTCACAAAGAGTTGATGGAAAATTATCCTGATGGTATAGCATCTATTCAAATAAGAGAGCGTATTGTGTTGCCATTGTTGACAATACAGCAATATGCTTTGTTGCGAATTAATGAATTAAATAAAGAATCAGTTGCTAATGAAGAGTTGATTAGGGTGTACGAAAAAATTGTAACGCGATCTCTTTTTGGTAATACAAACGCTAGTAGAAACTCCGCTTAATATAAAAATATGACTTCAATAGAATTAAATAATACCGAATATGCGCCTTATTATGCTGCTTATATTCAGATGGCAGACAATGTAAATATGATTGAGGAATTAGAAATTTGTCTCCATGAATTTATAAAGTTTGTTCAAAATATTCCAATGAATAAATTTGATTACCGTTATGCGGAAGGGAAATGGACCATCAAAGAGATCATTCAGCATATCATAGATACAGAACGTATTTTTAGCTATCGAGCTTTACGCATCTCAAGAAATGACAAGACTAGTTTGCCAGGTTATGATGAAAACGATTATATAGCGAATACAAATGCTGCTGATAGACACTTGCAAAGTTTGCTAACTGAATTAGCTGTTGTTCGTCAAAGTACATTAGCGCTGTTTAAAAGTTTTTCAGTAGATCAACTTATGAATGTGGGAACTGCATCTAATTGCCCGGTTTCAGTACGAGCGATTGGATTTATCTTAATTGGACATCAAAAACACCATCAAAAAATATTTGAAGAACGTTATTTGTAAATTATCGCAAGCAAGTAGACCAAAGTTCTAATTTACTGTTAAAAGTCATCGTGTTAGCGGGACTCGTAGAAGGCATTATGTGATACGTAATGCCTTTTATTTGTCCGTATTTTTTAAAGAAAAATCGATGACTTTCTTTACCGTTAAAAATAATAGCTTCAATATTTATATATTTCTTAAAAAAGGAATCAAAATCATTTTCGGTTTGATTTTTTATTGCAATATCTAAACTTCCTTGACGTTCACAATTTTTCAAAACATCCCAAAGTCCGAGGTTATGAGACAGCAAAAATTCAATTTTATCTTTAAAATTAATGGTACTGTACTCTTCATGGTAAAAAGAGTAGATAATTTTCCAGAAATGATTTCTTGGATTACCATAATACTCCTGATTTTTTAATGAGGCTATTCCAGGGATAGTTCCAAGTATCAAAATTTTGGTATTCTCGTTTACAACAGGTTCAAATGACATTATCATCTAGGATACTTTATTTTTTTCTTTTTCTAAATAAGCAAGTGCTAATCTTATTTTATCATAGCTTATTTTTTCCTCTAAATAATCGAAATAGGGTTTTAGTGTTGTAGGATATTCTAATTCGACTTGACTATTTTTAATTAAAAGTATTTCAGTATCTGAAACAAAATCAGATAGATTTTCAATTGCTCCATCGATATACAATTTTGCGATATGCGAAATAACAGTGCTCAGACCTAACTTTCGTTTAGCAGCAATTTCTTCAACTGTAAAACCATTGTTGTACAGTTGCAAGGTTTCTTTGTAGGTACTAGCTTCTTTTTTTTGTTTTACTCCCTTATTTTTTTGGAAGTCTATTATGGCTGTGATAAAAGGTTGACCATATTTTTCGAGCTTAGCCTTACCAACACCATCAATAGCTATGAGTTCTTCTTCGCTCATGGGCCTGTTAGTTTCCATTTGGCGTAAAGCGGCATCACTAAATATAACGTATGCAGGCACTGATTCCTCCTTAGAGATATCATACCTGAGTTTTCGTAAGGTTTCAAACAGGGAATTGGCAGTGGTTTTACCCTTTTTTGTTTTGCTTTCGATTTTCTCTAATGATGGTTTTTGGACTGTAGTTAATTGAACTTTTTCGCCTTCAAAAAGTACTTTCTTAGCGAAAGGAGTTAATCTGATTTTATTTTGTTGATGAAAAGCAATTTCACAATACCCCAGATTAATCAATTGAATAAGATATTGATTCCAATCATACCAAGATAAATCCTGACCTACGCCATATGTTTTTAGATTTTGGTACTCTTTTTCATAAATATAAGCGTTTTTAGAACCCCTCAAAAAATCGACAATAACAGGTAAAGGCTCTGACTCCTGCAGCCTACTTATGGCAGATAATGCTTTTTGAGTTAGAATCGTACCATCAAAAAAAGCAGGCGGATTTTTGCAAATATCACAATTACCACAATTCTCTGTAATCAATTCCCCAAAGTAAGATAATAGTATTTTTCGGCGGCAACTTAAGGCATCAGCATATTGCTTCATTCTTTCCAATTTGGCGAGTTGCACGTCGGCATTTAATCCTTGTGACGCAAATTTTTGTAATTGAATCAAATCTCCATAACTTTCAAAAAGAATCGTTTCTGAAGGTAGACCATCTCTTCCAGCACGACCAATTTCTTGGTAGTAGCCTTCAATATTTTTAGGTAAATTATAATGAATAACCCAGCGCACATTCGACTTGTCTATACCCATACCAAAAGCAATAGTAGCGCAAACCACTTTGCAATCGTCATTAATAAAATCATCTTGCGTAGATGATCTTAAACTAATGTCTAGACCAGCATGATACGCTTTAGCATTTACGCCAGCTTTTTGAAGTTTTTCGGCAAGCTCCTCGGTTGTTTTTCTGCTAAGACAATATATTATTCCTGATTCAGAAGGTTTGTCATTTATAAAATCAAGAATTTGTTTTACGCGATCTAGTGCTGGTCGTACCTCTAAACTAAGATTCTTTCGATCAAAAGAAGAGATAAATGCTTGTGGTGCTTTTAAATTTAACTGCTTTGCAATGTCTTTTCGAGTAGCTTTATCGGCGGTGGCCGTCAAAGCTAAAATTGGAGTAGAAGGGAAGCGGTTTTTTAGATAGCCTAAATTGGTGTAGGCAGGTCTAAAATCATGTCCCCAAGAGGAAATACAGTGTGCTTCATCAATAGCAATAAGACTTACGGTGATAGAATTAAAAATAGTATCGAGATAGGATAAACTCTCTGGGGCAACGTAAACTATTTTAGTTGTACCATTTATCAGATCCTGAATATGTGCTTGCTGTTCTGCGTCGGTTTGACTACTGTTAATGTA
>CAXBGV010000278.1:0-3886 GCA_963975235.1 uncultured Flavobacterium sp.
TCATAACAACACCTTTTCGGTTATATTTAGAAAATCTTAATTCAAAAGCTTCTTTTGAATTAAGATTTTTTTATCTTTGGACGTTTTCAAATAACATATAAAGTACCTTAACAAAATATGAGTCTTTTTAGAAAAATTTTTGGTTCTAGTATTTCGGCTTCAGAAGAGGAAAAAGAGAAAGAAAGCAATAGTGCTTCATCTGAAATAGACATGTCTATCGACGAGCAATTTATCTATCATTTTAAAAAGAACGGAGGTAAATTTTTGTACTGTGAAAACATTACAGAAGTAAAAGAACAATTTGAAAATATTCTAGAAGAAAATGATTGGTTTGAAAGTGAAGTGCTTTGCTTTGACCCCACTCTATTTAGTCTCCTAGAAGAAAATAAGCTAAACTACAGACAAGTTAAAGCTCCTAAATTTTTATTTTCGACTTGCGAAAATTTAATCGCAGAAGAAGGGTCTATATTGTTTTCATCCAATCAAATTAAGCAAAACAAACCTAACGAATTACCTGTTAACATTATTATCTATGCTACTACAAGTCAGATATTAGCAATGAAAAGTGACAGTCTAAGTGCAATTAAAAAGAAATACGAAACTAACTACCCTACTAATATCACTGCAATTAAATATTTTGAAAAAGCAAAAGAAGAGGACTTCACCCAATACGGAAGTTCCGCTAAAAACCTTTATTTGTTGCTTTTAGAAGATCTTTAAAATGAACGAAACTCTAAAGAGATCACTATCAGGCGCTGTTTATATTATTTTATTAATCGCCTCCATTCTTTATTCGACAGAAAGCTTTATTCTTTTGTTCGGTGTCTTTCTAGTGATTGCTGCTTATGAATTTTGTGCGCTTGTTCAGTTAAAAAAAATCATTCCGCTCCTCTTAGTATTTGTATCATACACTGTTATTGCATTACTATCCTACTATAGACTGGAAACTGAGTGGTATCTTAATGAATCGTTAGGTATAAATACAAGACTGGATGTAGATATACAATTACTCAACACAATATTGCTATTAATTACGTTATTTGTGTCCATAAAATGTATTGTCTTTTTGTTTGATGATAAAGTGCAATCTATCACAACAGTTTCAAAGTATCTTTACCTAGAAGGATACATCATTTTACCATTTGTATTTATTACTAAAATATCTTTTGGTATAAAGGACTACAATCCAAAAATCATTATAGGACTTTTCATTATAATCTGGACTAATGACACTTTTGCCTACATCGTAGGAAAATCAATAGGAAAAACAAAACTCTTTGAGCGTATTTCGCCTAAAAAAACGATTGAAGGTTTTGTGGGAGGAGTTGTATTTGCTGTACTTGCTGGTTATCTAATATCAAAACTATACATAAAACCCAACCCAAGTTTTAGTGATAAATCAATCTTAATATGGACAATAATAGCTTTATTAGCTGGCGTTTTTGGAACTATAGGAGATTTAATCGAATCCAAGTTTAAACGAATTGCTGGTGTTAAAGACAGCGGAAAAATAATGCCAGGCCATGGAGGCATCCTAGATCGACTAGATAGTGTTATATTTGTAGCACCAATTGTATTTTTATTTTACCAAATTTTAAATTATGTTTCATAAAGAAGGAACCAAGACTATTTTTTTAGGAATGATTTTTACTGTTGCAGTATTATTATTGTCTGATCGTTTTATCACTACTGAATGGCTAAAATGGCTATTACAGGGCAGTGGATTGTTGATTTTAATAATCATCTTACAGTTTTTTAGAAATCCAAAACGTACTTTTATCTTGAATGAAAATCATATTTTAGCACCTGTTGATGGTAAAGTAGTGGTTATTGAAGAGGTTTTTGAAGGAGAGTATTTTAAAGACAAACGTTTACAAGTATCTATTTTCATGTCACCTATTAATGTACATGTTACACGTTATACGATGAACGGTATCATTAAATTTAGTAAGTACCATCCTGGAAAATTTTTAGTAGCATGGCATCCTAAAGCAAGCGAAGAGAACGAGCGAACTACAGTAGTCATCGAAAATAATACTTTTGGAGCTATTTTATACCGCCAAATTGCTGGAGCTCTTGCAAGACGAATTGTAAACTATGCTGAAGAAGGTATGCAAGTAGTACAAGGTACTGACGCTGGATTCATCAAATTTGGATCAAGAGTAGATTTGTTTTTACCACTAGGAACGAAAGTTGATGTTGTTTTAAACCAAAAAGCAATTGGAGGAAAAACAATCATTGCGATCAAAAACAATGACTAACACTAATTTAGATACTAGGTTTCAAGAGGCTGTTTCAAATGCTTCTAAAATGACTCAAGCATCTTTACCTCAAGATGTTCAACTGCGTTTGTATGCATTTTACAAACAAGCTACCTTTGGACATGTAGACCTGCAGCAAAGTGCAGCTTACCACCTAAGAGATGCTTTTAAAATAAACGCTTGGATGCAAATAAGTCACTTCACCGCTGATGAAGCCAAAGAACAGTACATTGAAATTATTAATTCTATCTTGAAGAAATAAGACGCAAACATGAAAAAAATTAATTTTTTACTATCAAGCATATTATTAATTAGTTTTTTAACATCTTGCAATGATAAAAAACTAACCGAAGTTGTTGAAGTTCCCTTACCTACTGCTCAAGAAAAAGTAACGATCGGTTTTCCTGAGGATGTGAAAGCTGAGGAAGGATCTTTTCAAGTCGAAAAACTGCCTTATGGGTATGATGCACTAGCTCCAACCGTATCTCCACTTACTTTAGAGATGCATTATTCTAAGCATTATCTTACCTACACAAACAACCTTAATGAGGCAATTGCAGGAACGGAATACGAAAACCAATCGATTGAAGACATACTAGCTAAAGCCGAGCCTAACGATACCGAGCTACGAAATAATGCAGGTGGCTATTACAACCATAGCTTATACTGGAAATCAATGGCTCCAAACACAGGCGGAGTTCCAACTGATACTCTAGCAGCGGTTATTAATAGAGATTTTGGTTCGTACACTAATTTTGTAGCTGTTTTTAAAGGAGAAGCTACAAAGCAATTTGGGTCTGCTTGGGTGTGGTTAATCGTTGATAAATACGGAAAACTACAAGTAACTAGTTCTCAAAATCAAGATAATCCTTTAATGAGAAATGCCCCAATTCCTGGTAAACCTATCATGGCACTGGATTTATGGGAACATGCATACTATTTAGGATATCAATACCGTCGCAGAAATTATATTGATTCCTTTTTTAATGTCATTAATTGGAAAAAGATTAATGAAAATTATGAAGCTGCAATGAGGCGGAAATATTAAGTAATTCGTGAAAATAAAAAAAGCTGATTTGCAATTGCAAATCAGCTTTTTCATTAGTTGCTTTTAGCTTATTTTTTATCCAATTGATAAAGGAAAGATTCGAGAGGAGCAATGCGAACACGCAAACTGCCTAACCCATTACGTACATCAAGAACAACTTTATTCCTCTTATACAATTGGTCAACTACGACATAGTGACCGTCAGCTAAACTCCATTTTCGAATAATATCTGCAGGTATTTTCAAATCAAATTCACTAGTTTGCTCTGATGAAAAGTTAGAAACAATGATTAACTTTTCATTTGCAGACCAACGGGTATAAGAATAAATGAGAGGATCATAATTTGCCGTATTTGATCTATTATAAAATTGTAAATCTTCATATTTACCCATTAAAGCCTTACTATTTATAGTAAAATTGAGCAGTCGCTTATAAAAATCACGCAAGTCTTTCTCTCCATCATTTAGTTTTCCACCATCAAATTTACCGCCATTCATCCACTTTTGATGAGCAGGTACGCCGATGTAATCAAAAATTGAAGTTCTAGATCGTGTTCCAAAACCAGCGTTTTCGTCGG
>CAXBGV010000279.1:0-3880 GCA_963975235.1 uncultured Flavobacterium sp.
ATCGCCTTCAGTAACGATTCACTCAATCCTAATTGTTCAAATTTATTCATATGTATTTTTAAAATAGGGTGCAAAATTACTCTAAATTATTCACATAAACTAATGGTCTCTTAAGATTTAATATTTTATTAGTGTTTGATTATCAGAAAGTTGTATTTTAATTTATTGTAATTACAAATAGTTAGTAAAAAATGTATCTCAATCGAAGTGGTGAACTTGGATTTTTTTTGTATTATTTCTTCGGTTTTTTGTTATTATCTCAAATTATTTAAATGGGCAAGGAGTTTTTGTGTTGCTTTACCTCGATGACTAATTCTATTCTTTATTTCAGGAGATATTTCGGCAAAAGTTGTTGTGTAATTGTCAGGCTGAAAAATTGGGTCATAACCAAATCCTCCTTGTCCTGTTTTGTTTAATGTTATTGTTCCTTTTGCATATCCTGTGAATAACTGTTGTTGTCCCCTGTAATTTAAAGCAATAACTGTCTTGAACTGTGCATTGCGGTTGTTTGTATGTGATAATGCTTCTAACAGTTTGTTCATGTTGTCATCTGCATTTTTTTGCTCTCCTGCGTATCGTGCAGAATAAACGCCAGGTGCACCGTTTAATGCTTCTACTTCTAGTCCAGTATCATCTGCAAAACAGTCATAACCGTATTTTTCAGTAACGTAATTGGCCTTTAATATCGCATTGCCTTCAATGGTTGCTGCGGTTTCGGGAATATCTTCGAGACATCCAATACTTTCTAGGCTTAAAATAGTGATGTGTTCTGGAAGCATACTTTGAAGTTCAGAAATTTTATTTTTGTTGTTTGAGGCGAAGACAATTTCCATATTAGATTTAGTTATCTCGCAAAGATACCAATTATTATATGTTGTATACCTTGTATCTTTTTTTAAGTTATAGTGTTTTTAGTAGTTTATTTGAGGGTAATAGTATTGTTGCTATATGCTCGCTATTGCTGCAATATTGCCAAATCTTCTTGTTTTTATTGGTCAAAATAAAACAACCTTATAATTGCTATTTGAGTCTAAATTGACTTATTGCTTTAATACACAAAAAGGAAGTGCTTTAGTAGCATTTCCTTTATCTATCTGTAGGATAGAAAAAATAGTAGTAAAAGGTTTTTAGAAAATTATAAACTGCTTTTAGTATACCTTTAATGTATTCGTTTTATGTGTAGTTACTTTTTACCTGTAGGAAGGTTTGATTGCTATCGTAAAAGTTTAACTGAACTTTAATCGAACATAAACGTGTTTTATTCCTTTCTTGTCTGATTCTCTTTCGTCAATTTCTAGAATATCAGTTAAGGTCTTTAGCATCGGAGTTAGTTTTACGAAACCATAATTACGAGGATCGAATTCTGGTTTTTTCTTTACTATATAGTTTCCTACGTCGCCAAGGAAAGCCCATCCATCATCATCACCAATGTCCTCGATGGTAGATTCTATTAGTTCTATAGTTGGTTCGTCTATTTTGTTTAACGGTTTTTGAGGAGTTTTTTCAACTGTTTTGACTGTAGTTTTCTCGATTGCCTTTTTTGCATCGCTATTTTGTTTTGGAGCTTTTTTCTTTATCGCGCCGTCTAAAACTTCAATAAATATAAATCGGTCACACGCACTTATAAAGGGTTTTGGCGTCTTTTGCTCTCCAATTCCTATCACCTTCATTCCTGATTCTCTTAATCTGATAGCTAGTCGTGTAAAATCACTATCGCTAGAGACAATGCAAAATCCATCTAATTTACCAGTATATAATAAGTCCATGGCATCAATGATTAATGCGGAGTCTGATGAATTTTTGCCAGATGTGTAACTGTATTGCTGGATAGGAGTAATAGCGTGTTCTAATAAAACGCCTTTCCAACCACTTGCATTAGGGCGAGTCCAATCAGCATAGATGCGTTTTGTTGTGGGTGTTCCAAACTTAGTTATTTCCTCCATCATGCCTTTGACATTGCTGTAAGGTACATTGTCAGCATCAATTAGTACTGCAAGTTTGAGTTCTTTAATTATTTGAGGCATAAGGTAAGTCGTAAAGTTTGGTCAAAGATACAAAGTTTAATCTAAAATATTTTAGCGACAAGTCATCAAACATGATTATGACTAAAAAAGTATCTGTGTTGTTGCTAGCTGTGTTGTGTAATATTAACCTTTCATATTTGTGAGTTTTTAGTATGTCCCTGTACTTTAATAGAAAGGTAGAAAGTCGTTCTTGAAAAATAAATAAACTTTAGGTACTTTTATAAAATTTAAATAATTATTTTTGCGACTGCTTAAAATTAAAATTATTACATAATATATTATGGTAAAGGATTTATTCGAAAGAATTCAAAACAACAAAGGACCTCTAGGAAAATGGGCTTCACAAGCTGAAGGTTATTTTGTATTTCCTAAATTAGAAGGAGAACTAGGGCCAAGAATGAAGTTTCATGGAAAGGATATTTTGAATTGGAGTATAAATGACTATCTAGGTCTTGCTAACCACCCTGAAGTTCGTAAAGCAGATGCAGATGCGGCTTTAGAGTACGGAGCAGCTTATCCTATGGGTGCCCGTATGATGAGTGGGCATACTTCTTATCATGAGCAATTAGAGAATGAATTAGCTGCCTTTGTTAAGAAAGAATCAGCATATTTATTGAACTTTGGTTACCAAGGAATCATGTCTTGTATTGATGCATTAGTGACTAAAAACGACATTATTGTATATGATGTAGATGCTCACGCTTGTATTATTGATGGTGTTCGTTTACACATGGGAAAACGTTTTACCTACAAGCATAATGATCTTGAAAGTATGGAAAAGAACCTGCAACGTGCTACTAAAATGGCTACAGAAACAGGAGGTGGTATACTTTTTATTACAGAAGGTGTTTTTGGAATGCGTGGACAACAAGGAAAATTAACTGAAATTGTTGCTTTGAAAGAAAAGTATAATTTCCGTTTACTAGTTGATGATGCGCACGGATTTGGAACTCTTGGTAAAACAGGAGCAGGAGCAGGAGAAGAGCAAGGTTGTCAAGATGGGATAGACGTATACTTTTCTACGTTTGCAAAATCGATGGCTAGTATTGGTGCTTTTTTAGCTGCTGATAAGGATATAATCGATTACTTAAAATACAACTTACGTTCACAAATGTTTGCAAAAGCTTTACCAATGATTCAAACTATTGGAGCATTAAAGAGATTGCAATTATTAAGAGATAATCCAGGTTTGAAAGATAAACTTTGGGAAAATGTTGATGCATTACAAAGTGGTTTAAGAGAAAAAGGGTTTAATATTGGTGATACAAACACTTGTGTAACTCCAGTTTATCTTGAAGGATCGATACCAGAAGCAATGATTATGGTTAATGATCTAAGAGAAAATTATAATATTTTCTTATCGATTGTTGTTTATCCAGTTATTCCTAAAGGAATTATTTTGCTTAGAATGATACCTACAGCTTCGCATACCCTAGCTGATATTGATGAGACGCTTACTGCTTTTGAGGCAATACGTGAAAAATTAATTGGTGGTACATATAAAGAAATAGCAGCTAGAACAAAAGTAGATTTAGACGCTTAAAATTTTACTATTACATTACACTTAAAATTCGTTCATCATTTATGAACGAATTTTTTTTTATGTAAAAAATTAGAATTAATTTATTTCTCAAATGTACTAGTTTCGAACCATATTAACAGTTGTACTAAATAACGCTGTATTATTTATTTTGTAGACGGTTAGCAACAAGTTGAAGTAATAGAGTAAAATAAATTTGTCAAAAGCAGTAATTTTTTTAGAAAAACGATTCATAATTTGAGGAACATAGCTTACTAAAGTAGAAAGTAAGCAAGTTGTTTTTGGTTATCAGAAAGCTCTCAAATACAACAAAACA
>CAXBGV010000280.1:0-3825 GCA_963975235.1 uncultured Flavobacterium sp.
CAGCGACAGTTTTGATGCCGCTAGCTTGTAGTAAAAAAATAGCGTCTTTAATATGCTCAACTTTGCAAATCGGAATGTTGAATACTGCTCCCGCAGATGTTTTTACGGTGTCTCCATTCACAGGTGCTGAACCTGCTTTTTGAACAATTATTCCGTTTACACCGGTACATTCAGCTGTTCTTATAATAGCTCCAAAATTTCTTGCGTCAGATATTTGGTCTAGTATTAAAAACAAGGGTTTTTTACCATTTTCAATTACTGTATTGATCAATGTTTCTAAGTCGAAAAAAGAAATAGGGGAGATGCTCGCTACAGCTCCTTGATGGTTATTAGGAGTGAGACGGTTCAGTTTTTCAACGGGAACATACGAAAAGTTGATGTTAGCTCTTTTCATGACTTTCATCAAGTCTTTCATAAGTTCACCACTTGCTTCTTTTTGTATGTACACTTTGTCGACTGTACTGCCTGCTTGGATAGCCTCAATTATAGCTCTAATTCCAAATATTTGATGTTCTTTTTCCATGGTGCAAATATATAAAAAAAACCATCAGCGTTAACTGATGGTTTTTAAGTTTTGTAATTTAATGCTTCTTATACTTAAGGAGTTGGTACATACCAAAATGGTCCTTGTGTAGTTACCTGTGCTGATGTTAAAATTGGCACATTTGCTGAGTTTGCATTATATTCTGATAATGGGTAGATCAATCTCTTTGGTCTTGTTGGTTGAATATTAGCATTGTTTATAGTTCCTGGAATCAAAGGGAATCCAGTTCTTGTAAAGTTAATGTAATTTTCTACACCATGAATTGAGCTAAGTGCAATCCATTTTTGAGATAAAATCGCTTGAATTTTGTTAGTACTTGCAGTATATCCAAAACCTGGTTTAGCGTCGATAGTTGTTAAATAAGTTCCTATAGTTGCACCTAAGTAATTAAATGAAGCTGTAATACCTTGGTCAAAAAGTGTCTTAGCAACACCTGTCAATTTTCCTCTTTCAACAGCTTCAGCTTGAAGAAATTTACTTTCAGCTAATAACATTAATACTCCTGCTTTAGATGATCCAGCTGCTGTTCTTTCTGCTGTGTTGGCTCCAACATAATTTGTTAAGCCAAGTCCAAATCTTGATGTAGGATTAGTTGCATTTGTTTGACCTGTAAGAGCAGTTTGACCTTGGTCAGTACCTACTACTTTACCACCAACTGCTAACCATAATCTTAATCCTCTGGCATCAACAACTCCTGCTGTTGGGCTACCTACTTCTCCATTAAGGATGTCTGCAAAGTATTTAGAAGAGGTGAAAAATGTATAGTTTGAGTTTGCTGTTGACCCTGCTGCATCTCGTACGTTTGAATTAAAGAACGGGTTTTGTTGGTCATTATTAGCTGACGAGTAACCTGGGTTAATTAATACATCTGCATCAATAAAGTTGTTTGACGCTTGTAACGTTGCATATTTACTGTTTAAGTAAGTTACCGTGGCTGCATCTGTCAATTGACTTTGTCTTAATAAAATTCTAAGCTCGATAGTATTTGCTAATTGCGTCCATTTTGCCATATTACCAGCAAAAACGATATCTGTAGTAACGCCCTCAGTAGTTGATGTTGCTCCAGCAATTAATGCTCTAGCTTCTTCTAATTCTTTTACTAACTCTTTATAAATTACTGCATCATCTGTGTATGCAGGTGTTGTATTATTTTGACCTTTAAAAGCTTCAAAATAAGGTGCGTCTCCATATAAATCTACAATGTATTGCATATAATGCGCTTTCATAATTTTTGAAATCGCAATATAATTTTCTTGATTTGGTAATGGTGTCTCAATGATATTTTGAAAGTTACTTACATTTCTGTAAATCCCATCCCAAATTGCTGCATATGTAGTATTATCAAAATTGTATGAATATTCTAAACGCAACGGATTGGTAAACTGGTAAATGTTACCACCCCAAGAGTTTGCCATCACACTTCCTAAACGGTTCATTGTAATAGCCTGTACTCTAAATGTTTGTGCCTGTGCTCCTGGCAATACAAGCCTAGGAGGTAGGTTTTCTGCTAAGGCACTATCTGGAGTAATGTTATCGTTTAAATAATCATTACATGATGAAAGTGATATAGCAAAGATTGCTAATATTAAACTTATTTTTTTCATTTTATATTTTATTAAAAAGTTAAATTGATGCTTCCACCGATAGTTCTAGTTGTAGGATATTGTCCAGTGTTTGAAAATCCTGTAGCATTACTTGTAGATCCTGCTACAGAAGCTTCTGGGTCAGTGTATCCTTTATTTCCTTTTGCTAGTACTACAAATGGGTTTCTTGCGTTTACACCTAATCTTAACGATGTGAATCCTAATTTACTAACAGTACTTGTTGGTAATGTGTAGCTTAAAGCAAGTTCACGTACTTTAAATGCAGTAGCATCTATAACGTTGTGTTCTCCTGTTCTACTCAAAGCATCGTAATAATCAATTACACCATTTGTACCATATCCTTTTGCTGACGCTACAGTTGTGTTTGGTGCATATACACCAGATGCTGGCGCTGTTTCAATTACAGAGTTTGGTAAAATAAAACCAAGGTCTCTGTCAAAATCTGCAGATTCTTCTAATCTTCCTGGCCATGTCAATGCATATTTTGTTCCGGAAATAATCGAGTGACCTGTTCTGTAATCCATTACCACTGTTAATTTGATTCCTTTGTATTCAAATGAATTTGTAAGTCCTAATATGTAGTCAGGAGTTGCTTTACCTAATATCGAACTAGAAGAAGTTCTTGAAGGTAATCCTTGAGAGTTTACAATGATACTTCCGTTTGCATCTCTCACAAAAGTTGTTCCTTTGATCAAAGGAAATTCTTCTCCTACTTGAGCGAATATACCAGTTCCTGTTGCTGCATCTGTAAGTAAGTTAATTTCTGAAGCTCCAGCTGCAAGTGAATTAATTACTGACTTATTAGTTGCATAACTTGCACGCAAATTCCAATTAAAGTTTTCAGTCTTGAATGGTACTAAACCTAAGTCGATTTCGAAACCAGTCGTTGTCATGTCTCCAATGTTTGATTGTGAAGTCGCTAAACCTGAAGCAGATGAAGCTGTTGCTGATGTTATCAAATCTTTTGTTTCTGCTTTATAGAATGATCCATCTAATGTTATTCTATTGTTGAAGAAACCTAAATTTACATCAATCTCTGCTGTCGTAACAAATTCAGGTTTAATATTCTTATCTGTTGGATTTTGGTTAGCAATGTAAGATCCAAGGTTTCCGTAAGGAAATCCTGTAGGTGATACTCCAATTTCGTTGATTGCATAAGTTCCAATAGCAGATGAGTTTCCTACTTTAGTGATATTCGCCGCTATTTTTGCGTAGTTTAAAACGTCACCTCTTAAGTTTTCAAATGCTAGTGTAGGTATGAATGAAAGTCCTCCACTATAGTATTGAAATACGTTGTTATCTTTAGGTAATACTGATGAACCTTCAGATCTTCCTGTTAAATTCAAGAATAAGTAATCTTTGTATCCTAAGTCAACGTTTGCTAAAACAGCTGCCCTGTTTGATTTCAAATAGCTGTTAGCAAGTCTTGATGGATTTGCAGGACTTAAAACATTCTTGATGTTATAAAATCCTGGAATGTCTAGGTTCGTTCCACCTTGTGAAGTAATTCTATATGAATTATCTTGCATGTTTAGACCAAAGTTAGTTTTTAAATTGATCTTATCTGTCAGGTCATAGTTTAAATTAACTAAGAAATCTCCGTAGTAATTTCTTGTAAATGATTGACTAGCATAGTATTCAGATGTTTGATCTCTGTTTGCTCCTTGGCTTAGCAAA
>CAXBGV010000281.1:0-3816 GCA_963975235.1 uncultured Flavobacterium sp.
AATGGTGTTATCACTTTAGTCGGAGCAGTTGATTATGAGAAAAAATCAAATTATTCTTTTCAAGTAGTTGTTACCGATAATGGTACGCCGCAATTAAATGACGCGGTCAATGTTGAAATTGAAATAGAAGATGAAGTAGAAGCTAAATTAGCCTTCAACAACTTTGTAAGCCCAAATAACGATGGTAAAAATGACTTCCTAGTAATTGAAAACATTCAACTTTACAAAGATTATAATTTATCGATTTACAATGTAAGAGGTCAACTTGTGTTTAGCGTAGTGCGATATGAGAATAACTGGTCTGGAGAGGGCCTTTCACAAGGAGAATACTACTTGTACTTCATTGGGAAAAATAGTAATAATGAAGAGTTTATTTATAAAGAAGTGATCAATTTAGTCATTAATTAAGTGTTTTTATAAAAAACGCTTTGATAAAACTACAGGAAATCTTTTGATTTCATGTTAATATAATAATAATTACAAATGAAAAATATATTTAAATTCAATGTTGCATTGGTTATTGGCGTATTGATTTTTACAATTACAGCTAATGCCCAATATCAGCTAAATAATAGAATGGTTCACCAGAATAAATTCGGTATAAACCCTGCCTATGCTGGTGAATATGGTAAAACTCGAATAGCATTGATTGGAAGTTATACCCCTACGAAAATAGAAAACGCAAATAATTATCTATGGCAACAAGCTACATTAGAGACCCCTTTGAAAGATAATTTATCAACGGGAACTACTTTTTCAAATATCTCTCAAGGTAACTTTTCTCAAATGCAAATCAAACAAGCTTTTGCTTACAAAGTTAAATTTTCTGAGAAGCAAAACTTGTCAGTGGGTTTTAGCTTTGGATTGAATAGGGAGTCTTTAAATTATAAAAATGGATTTAATCCAAATGAATATGTAGATTTAAGTGATCCTTATTTAAATAAAGATAATTATGCTGAAAATAATTTAGGATTAGAAATTGGTGCAGTGTACCGTTATGATAATTTTGAAATTTCATTATCTATGCCAGCCGTAGTACAACAAAATGGAAATTATAGAGGAGTCACGGCTTATACGGCTTATAAAATTGTATTGAATGACGAATGGGATATTTCTCCATCTGTTTTAATGCTGCAGACTGAAAAAGAGCAATACGAATTTACTTCAACTGTTGGTGCTAATTATTTAGATAAATTGTGGCTTCAAGTCGGTTACACAGATGTAAGTCAGTTTGTTATGGGTGCTGGGTTTAAAATTAAAGGATTAGGTCTCTTTTATAATGTTTCGGTGCCGTTTGATAGTAAGTACGGTGGGATGGTAGGCAGTACTAACCAGTTTGGAATGTTCTTTAATTTATAGACTCAATTTTTTAATTGTAAAGATGTTCTTATTTTAAATTTTTATATTGCAAGTTTTGCAAATAATTGTAAATACAAAAACCGATGCCTTTCTTTAATAAAGTATCGGTTTTGTATTTTAATGAAAATGATTTACTTCAATTTAGAATTCAGTGTATTTTACCCAAATCTCCATTTCGTAGGGTTTGCATTTGAATTTGTATTCCAATGTGCCTTGTTTTAATATCAAAGGTTCTTTTTCCTTCTTGATCATATTTTATCGGTAGTATTTCGATCAGCGTTCCGATTCGTTTTTAAAACAATATTTCGTGATTACTACATGTGAATTCCTGGAACCCCATTGCAATTCAAAGGTTTTTTTGATTTAATTAGCACCATGATAATCAATGAATTTACTTATATTTTTGTGCGAAAGATTGTTTATTAAATCCAGTTTTGTCTTTTGATAAGGATGCGATATTTTACCAATTAGTACTGAGCAGCTTTGTAGTTAGACAAACGAATTTCCGATAGTCGTTTTAAAACAGTTCTTCATATTTGAATCATTTTGGATATTGGTAAGAACTAATTTTCAGAAAAAGTAATTGTGATTTTATGGGCTGTGCAATATGTCGCTCTATTTTCATTGTGATCGATTTTATTCACTTGAAGGGTGGTTGCGACATCTTTTTAAAAATAGAGGTGCAATAATAGATATGGAGCATTGACTTACTCCTACGGCACGCCAAAAACTGATAATAGTAGGCCAATTTAATACTTATAAGTGTGTTCAAGCAGGTGAGAGCTAAAAGAGGAGCAAAAAAAACTACTTAGTTGATGTGCTAAGTAGTTTTATAGAATTATAAGTAATTAAAGTCTTAATTCAATTTCTTAGCTTTTACTGTCAGTAATGCACTTTTGATTCCGGTTAATTGTTTCGAAATTAAAGCTATTTGATCCGCACCAAGCTCTTCAATGTCTAAGGCAGTTTCGTAGCTTGCAATTGCTGATTCTTCACCTGTAATACAAGCGTTTGAGATAGCCTCTACATCACCACTTGTAAATGATGATTTGATATCGATCCAAGCTCTATGTATTGCTCCTAAAACTCCGCCGCCAGAAGCATCAGTTGTTTTTCCTAGTCTGTTTATTTCATCTTGTAATTCAACAATGTATAAGGCACGTTCGCGAGCAAATTGAATGAAATCGCTCTTAATTGGTGCACTTTCTACATGTTCAGCAGCGTTTGTATATCCTAATTTCCCATCTTCAAGAATTTGAATTAACCCTTCTAACGTACTAACTACTTTTTCTCTTTTTTCGTCTGTATTTGTCATGTTGCTTGTTTTTTAATAATTGTTCATTACAAAGATCAGAATAGATTGCGATTATTATCTTACAAGATTTTTATGTTTTTTTATGATATTGTACGATGGTGTGTTTTGTTTCTATTTCGAAATTATTTAGGAAACTTAACTAGGTATGAGTTTTAGTCAATAATTTTGCGTGAAGGATAGGAGCGGCATCCTTTTTTGAAGTCCCGATAGCTATCGGGACTTCATAAAAGATAGAGCGGATAGACTGACCCTTGGGGCACGCCCATACTTTGACAAGAGTGCTAAAAAATGAAAATGCCTCAAGAATAAATCTCGAGGCATTTTATTGTATTAATTAGAAAGGAATTAAGCTGCTAGTGCCTCTTTAATTCTTTTTAAAGCTTCTTTTAGAATGTCATCACTTGTTGCGTAGGAGAAACGAATACAGTCTGGGTTACCAAAAGCGTCACCTGTTACTGTCGCTACATTTGCTTCGGCTAAAAGGTACATAGATAAATCCATGGCGTTTTTGATTTCTGTTCCTCTTAATGTTTTTCCAAAGAAAGAAGATACATCAGGGAATACATAAAATGCTCCTTCTGGAACGTTAATTTTTACTCCTGGAATTTCTCTTAACAAACCTACTACTAAGTCTCTGCGAGAATGGAAGGCATCAACCATGTGCTTTAAAACAGAGGGGTCAGCATCGACAGCGGTAATGGTAGCACGTTGCGCAACAGAATTAGCTCCTGAAGTTACTTGGCCTTGAATTTTAGTACACGCTTTTGCTATAAACTCTGGTGCTCCTATGTATCCGATGCGGTATCCTGTCATTGCAAAAGCTTTGGCAACACCGTTTACGGTTATTGTTTTTTCAAACATTCCCGGAATTGATCCTATACTGCAAAACGTTCCAGAGAAGTTGATGTGCTCATAGATTTCATCAGCGACAACGTATACGTTAGGGTGTTTCTCTAATACGGCTGCAAGTGCTGTAAGTTCCTCGCGACTGTAAACAGATCCTGAAGGATTACATGGAGTAGAGAACCACATCATTTTTGTTTTTGGTGTGATGGCAGCTTCTAATTGTGCAGGTGTGATTTTAAAATCGGTTTCAATAGAAGTTGGTACTTCAACAGGTACACCTCCAGATAACTTTACAA
>CAXBGV010000282.1:0-3810 GCA_963975235.1 uncultured Flavobacterium sp.
TGGATGATTCGTCAAGACAACAAAGGTGTAGATCTTGGTATTTGGAAAAGTATTCCTCCTGCAGTACTCTCCTGCCCATTAGACGTACACTCTGGAAACGTGGCTCGTAAACTAGGACTTTTAACTAGGAAACAAAATGATGCAAAAGCAGTTACTGAATTAGACGACAAGCTCAGATTATTAGATCCTACTGACCCTGTAAAATATGACTTTGCTTTATTTGGCTTAGGTGTATTTGAAGGATTTTAATTTATAATCGATACTAGTATGAAGGTTAACCAAGCTGTATTTAACTGAATTGAGTAATTTAATGTACCTTTGCACAAAATTTACGTTTTATGGCTACTTTCGAGCAATTTAATCTTCCCAAATCAGTACAAAAAGCAATTGATGATTTAGGATTTACAACTCCAACTCCTATTCAGGAAAAATCATTTTCAGTAATCATGTCGGGACGAGATATGATGGGTATTGCACAAACTGGTACAGGGAAAACCTTTGCTTACTTATTACCATTATTAAAACTATATAAATTTACCCCTGGTCACACGCCTAAATTAGTTATTTTAGTTCCTACACGTGAGCTAGTAGTTCAAGTAGTGGAAGAAGTAGAAAAACTGACCAAATACATGTCGGTTCGAACCGTAGGTATTTTTGGAGGCGTAAACATCAACACACAAAAAACAACTGTTTATACTGGCTGTGATATCCTTGTGGGAACGCCGGGAAGGATAATGGATTTAACATTAGATAATGTTATTCGTTTTGAAGAAATGCAAAAGCTAGTTATAGATGAGTTCGACGAAATGCTAAACTTAGGTTTTAGAACTCAATTAACTTCTATTTTGGCTATGATGCCAAAAAGACGTCAAAATATTCTATTTTCAGCTACAATGACTGATGAAGTAGATGCCATTTTAAATGATTATTTTGACTATCCAGAAGAAGTAACATTATCAGCTTCAGGAACACCTTTAGAAAATATTAGACAAATCACGTATAATGTTCCAAATTTTAATACAAAAGTCAACCTGTTAAAACATTTATTGGAAACTAACGAGGACATGAGTCGCGTATTGGTTTTTGTTAACAATAAAAAAATCTCGGATATGCTACATGACCGCATTGAAGAGGACTTTGCAGATCAATTTGGAGTAATCCACTCCAATAAATCCCAGAACTACCGTTTGAGTACAATGGCTTCCTTTCAAGAAGGAAACCTGAGAGGACTAATTACGACTGATATTATGGCTAGAGGTTTAGACATCTCTAACATTACCCATGTCATCAATTTTGAAATGCCCGAAGTAGGTGAATTGTATATGCACCGTATTGGTAGAACAGGTCGTGCCGATGCAACCGGAACTGCTGTTAGCTTTATAACTCCGCGAGAAGAAGAAGCGAAGGTAGAAGTTGAAGTTTTGATGAATATGGAACTACAAATTGAACCTTTCCCAGTGGAGGTAGCAATTTCAGACAAACTTATTGAACCTGAGAAAGACAGACAGGTTGTTAAATTTTTAATGAAAAAGAAAAATCTTGACGGTGATGGAGCTTTTCACGAAAAATCTAAAAAGAACAAAAAAGTAAATCTAGGTGGACCTGGAGTAACAAAGAAAAAAACACATGGTTCTGTAAATAGAAATATGCTTAAAATTCAGGCCCAGAAAAAGAAAAAGAAAAAAAAATAAAAACATTATATGAATCCCGAAAAAACAACTTGTGCTTTCGGGATTTTTTATTGCTTGGTAAAAATCAGGCAGACCGGTGCGCAAAGCGTTATTCGTTTCCCAGTATCCGCTAAACTACCAGATGTTTTATCCCTCTTAAAAATTACAATCTCATTTGTGTATTGGTTCGCTATTAATAAATACTTACCAGAAGGATCAATTACAAAATTCCTTGGCCCTTTACCTAGCGCACTAGCAATCTCCGTTCTTTCCAGTGAGCCATTTTTTAGTATTTTAAAAATAGTAATTGTATTCGCCTCTCCCCGATTTGTAGCATACAAGAATAAACCATCAGGTGAAATATGGATATCGGCTGAACCTACAGCTCCTTTATAATCAGGAGCAAGAATAGTTGTTTCTTGAATTTTTACTAATTTCCCTTTTGCGTAGGCGAAAACAGTCACGGCACCATCGAGTTCCTGCACTAAATAGACAAATTTGCCATTGTTACTAAATGTAAGGTGTCTAGGACCACTTCCTGCTTTTATCGCAATACTGTCAGATGCCAAAAGTATTTTATCAACTGCGACAGGGTTATATTTATACAAGTAAATTTTATCTGTTCCTAAGTCTGTAGATAAAACAAACTTTTTATCTGGCGAAAAATGAACCATATGTGCATGAGGTTTTTCTTGTCGCTTTGTATTGATACTTTGGCCACTATGCTTTATAACTTGTTTAGCAGCTGTTAAGCTTCCGTCCTTTTTTTTACCAAAAACTGCTAAAGTGCCGCCAGAGTAATTAGCGACAATAACATTCTTAGCGTCATTTATGAGATGGCAAGGATCAGCACCCTGAGAAGTTTGTTTATTGAGAAATTGCAAAGCTCCCGTCTTGGGGTAATAAGAAAAAGCACTTATGGTACTCTCATCTCCATTTTCGTTAACTGAATAAATAAAATCATTACCGTTAGAAGCCGTCAGGTAACTCGGATTTATAACAGTATCGCTACTATTTTTTGTTTTAAAATTGGCAGTTTCCGAATCAAAATCATAAACATAAATCCCTTTACTATCGCAGTTCTTTGTATAAGTTCCTACCAATAAATTATAGTTTGTTTTTTGTGCATGCAAAGAAAAGATAGCAAAACAGATTGCTAGCTGTACAAATTTTATTTTCATGATCTCTATATTAAGAAGAGCTAAAATAGTTAATAAAAGAAATTTTATACCGCACTTCAAGACCTTTTTTATCATACCTACTTAAACGTTCTTTATAAAAAAGTGATACCGGTAAAAAAAAACAGAACTTAGAGAAGTAACAACTGTCTACAAATTTGTATTTTTGACTGCAAGAAATAAACAATCCATCTTCATTGAGCGTAAAATCAGTGTCGTAATCCTAACTAACAAATGCACTTTAAATATCCCGAAATTCTCTACTTTCTATTTCTTCTGATTGTACCAATTTTGGTTCATTTATTTCAGTTTCGACGTTTTAAAAAGGAATACTTTACCAACGTTCAGTTTCTTAAAGAACTTAGCGTACAAACACGTAAAAGTTCAACGTTAAAAAAATGGCTACTACTAGTCACTCGTTTACTCTTATTGACCTTCATTATAATTGCATTTGCACAACCTTATTTTCCTGCAAAAGATAGCACATCAGCTTCTAACGAGATGTACATCATCCTCGATAACTCATTTAGCATGCAGGCCAAAGGCCAAAAAGGAGAGCTGTTGCGCAGAGCTGTTCAAGAACTATTAGAGGAAATTCCAGAGAATACCCGTTTTTCGCTACTCACCACATCTGAGAGTTATTGGAACACGGATATAAAGTCTATTCAAAGTGCTTTACAAAATATAAAATACAGTCCTCTTGCATTCCGACTCGATAATTTAATCACAAAAGTAAATGCACATCAAACTGCTTTTAACAAGGACATCATTGTGATAACTGATGGAGTAGGATTACAAGAAAAACACTTACAGAATACGAGTAAAAACAATAATACTTACTTCATCGTACCAAAAGCGGAGCAAAAAAATAATGTTTCAGTTGATAGTGTTTACATCAAAGAAACTACAACTGACTTTTATAAAATAGGCGTTACTTTATCTGCCTACGGAAATGATATAAA
>CAXBGV010000283.1:0-3808 GCA_963975235.1 uncultured Flavobacterium sp.
CTGGTTTTGGTCGTGAAGAAGATATTGATTTACTTTGGAGCATCCAATCCAAAATTGAAGGAAACACGATTTGTCCTTTAGGAGACGCGGCTTCATGGCCAGTAGCAGCAGCTATACGTCACTTTAGAGAAGAATTTGAATATCATGTGCGTTTTCCTGAGAGAATAAAAAATAGAGATCACTTTGTTGCTGAGCCTTTTGAAAAAGTGAAGCATTTAGTATCTAAAGTAATAGTTTAAAATAGTTTAAAGTTCAAAGTTTAAGGTGCTAGTAACTTTAAACTTTAAACCATAAACTTTCAAACAACAATTAAAATGAAAGTAACAATAGACGGTCAGGCAATTGAGGTAGAGCCAGGAACAACGATTCTACAAGCAGCGCGTATGATTGGTGGCGAATCAGTTCCGCCAGCGATGTGCTATTATTCGAAACTAAAAGGGAGCGGTGGTAAATGCCGTTGTTGTTTAGTTGAAGTTGCAAAAGGTAGTGAAGCAGATCCTAGACCTATGCCAAAATTAATGGCTTCATGTGTGACAGGATGCATGGACGGAATGGAAGTGAACAGCAAGGATTCTGACAGAGTAAGAGAAGCGAGACAATCAGTAACAGAGTTTTTATTGATCAATCACCCTTTAGATTGTCCTATTTGTGATCAGGCTGGAGAATGTGATTTGCAAGATTTAAGCTTTGAGCACGGGAAATCTAAAACCCGTTTTATAGAAGAGAAAAGAACATTTGAACCAGAAGATATTGGTCCGAATATTCAACTACACATGAACCGTTGTATTTTATGTCAGCGTTGTGTGCAAGTTGCTGATCAATTGACTGACAACAGAGTACACGGAGTATTAGATCGTGGTGATCATGCTAATATTTCGACTTGTATTTCTAAAGCTATTGATAATGAGTTTTCAGGAAATATGATAGATGTATGTCCTGTTGGAGCTTTGACAGATAAAACATTCCGTTTTAAATCTAGAGTTTGGTTCAACAAGCCGTTTAATGCGCACAGAGAATGTACTACACCAGGATGTTGTGGAAAAACAACAGTATGGATGTTTGGAAACGAAATTCAGCGTGTTACAGGAAGAAAAGATGTGTATCATGAAGTAGAAGAATTCATTTGTAATTCTTGTCGTTTTGATCACAAAGATGTTGCTGATTGGGTAATTGAAGGACCAAGAAAATTCGACAAAGACTCGGTTATCAACCAAAATAATTATACTAGAGAATTAGATACTGTTCACATTGCTACCGAAGAGGGAATCTTGAAAGGTAGAGAGCAAGACCGTAAAAAAATTAGTATGCCTGCGTTCCCATTGGGTAAAGAACAAGAGGAAAATTTTAAACAAGGTAATCTTTAATCAATGGATAGTACAATTATAATAGAAAAGAGCGTAATCATTTTGGTCGTTTTTGCGGTTACAATGCTTATGGCTATGTATTCTACACTTGCAGAAAGGAAAATTGCGGCTTGGCTTCAAGACCGTATTGGACCCAATAGAGCAGGTAAAGGTGGACTTTTGCAGCCACTAGCAGATGGGTTAAAATTATTTTCGAAAGAAGAATTTGAGCCAAATACCCCAAACAAATTTTTATTTTACACCGGTCCAGCGATTGCGATGAGTACCGCCTTAATGACTAGTGCAGTTATACCATGGGGAGATAAGTTTCATCTTTTTGGTAAAGATATTGTGCTGCAGGTGTCTGATATTGATAATGCTTTATTGTACATTTTTGCAATATTATCAATAGGAGTTTACGGTATAATGATAGGTGGATGGGCATCGAACAATAAGTTCTCTTTGATGGGTGCGGTGCGTGCTGCCTCACAAATGGTATCGTATGAAGTGGCTATGGGATTATCCATGATTGCATTGTTAATGATGACTGGCACGTTGAGTTTAAGAGAAATTGCGGCGCAACAATCAGGAATGCATTGGAACGTTTTTTACCAACCACTTTCGTTTTTTATATTTTTAATTTGTGCTTTTGCAGAAACGAATAGAACACCATTTGACTTAGCAGAATGCGAAAGTGAATTGATTGGAGGATACCATACGGAATACTCTTCTATGAAAATGGGATTCTACCTATTTGCGGAATATGCTAATATGTTTATTTCATCAACTATTTTAGCGGTACTTTTCTTTGGGGCCTACAATTACCCTGGAATGGCTTGGGCTGTAGAAAACTGGGGAGTAAATATTGCTAACATTATTGGTATTGCAGCGTTATTTGCTAAATTGTGTTTTTTCATCTTCTTTTACATGTGGGTAAGATGGACTATTCCGAGATTTAGATACGATCAGTTGATGCATTTAGGATGGAGAGTTTTGATTCCGCTATCGATCTTGAATATCATTATCACCGGTATTGTAATTTTAAGAGCAGAGATTTTTGCTTTCTTGGGATTGTAAATCGAAGAAGTAGAAAAGTTAAATTGATTTAGAAGGCACCAGCCCTGATAGCAGCGGCATCCTTTTAGCCTGATTTTTATCAGGATAAAAGATAAAGCGGATAGCAGGATTAGCTACAAATAAAAAATATAAAGATGTCATTAGAAACCATATCCTTATCGGGAAGAAAAAAGCAAGTCTCAAACAAAGAGATGACCTTTTTAGAGCGTTTATATATTGTCGCTATTGTAAAAGGTTTGATGATTACCATCAAGCATTTATTTACCAGAAAAGTTACTATTCAGTATCCGGAGCAAGTACGTGAAATGAGTCCTGTGTATCGCGGACAGCATATGTTGAAGCGTGATGAGCAAGGAAGAGAGAATTGTACGGCTTGTGGGCTTTGTGCATTATCTTGCCCAGCTGAAGCAATCACCATGAAAGCGGAAGAGCGTAAGCCAGATGAAAAACATTTGTATCGTGAAGAGAAATATGCGTCGATATATGAAATTAATATGTTGCGTTGTATTTTTTGTGGTTTATGTGAAGAGGCTTGTCCAAAAGACGCGATTTATTTGACTACTTCCAAAGTATTGGTTCCTTCTAGTTATGAAAGAGAAGATTTTATTTTTGGAAAAGATAGATTAGTAATGCCTTTAGATATGGCTATTAAAAACGCTCAACTTAAAAACGCTAACTAATGTCTACGATACTTATAATTTTTTGTTTCTTATCAGCTATTACATTGGCAACTGCATTTTTGACAATTTTTAGCAGAAACCCTATACATAGTGCTTTATACCTTGTGATTTGTTTTTTCTCGATCGCTGGTCACTACTTACTGTTGAATTCTCAATTTTTAGCGATTGTACATATTATCGT
Organism: uncultured Flavobacterium sp.; assembly: GCA_963975235.1. Classification (GTDB taxonomy): domain Bacteria; phylum Bacteroidota; class Bacteroidia; order Flavobacteriales; family Flavobacteriaceae; genus Flavobacterium. The sequence continues at coordinate 3,282 of CAXBGV010000283.1, forward strand.
TTATTCGGGAGCGATCATGATTTTGTTTTTATTCACGATCATGTTAATGAATTTGAATAAGGAAAACGAGGTTCATAAACCTAGGATTACACGATTGGGTGCCATTGTTTCTTTTTGTTTGATATCAGTAGTGTTGATTTTGATATTTATAAATTCTAAACCTATCGCTGGTGAATATATTGGTACAGGTGAAGATTACCAATCTATAAAAGTTTTAGGGCATGTATTATTGAATGAATTTATGGTGCCATTTGAATTTGCGTCTATATTATTATTAGTGGCGATGATAGGAGTTGTACTTATGTCTAAAAAAGAAAAACTAGAGAAATAAAATGAATAATATTTTAAATGAAATAGGCATTGAGAATTATATCTTCCTTTCTGTAATACTTTTTTGTATTGGAGTTTTTGGAGTATTGTACCGCAGAAATGCTATCATCGTATTTATGTCAATCGAAATTATGTTGAATGCCGTTAATTTACTGTTTGTGGCTTTTTCAACTTACCATCAGGATGCGCAAGGACAA
>CAXBGV010000284.1:0-3799 GCA_963975235.1 uncultured Flavobacterium sp.
AAATAAATTTTAGAAATCAAATAGTAACTGTAAGCGTAAATCAAGAGAATACTACTTTCTCTGTTGATGGAGATAACGCGCTTGATATCGTTTTAAACAATGTGATTCTAACAGTGAATCCAGCGGCTGTATCTGTATAAAACACAACTATCACACAACAACATTTCAATTTCTAAACACCATAGCATTACTCTAACAATCCCAATTTTAATTGGGATTGTTTACTTAAACCATTTACTAACACACCTAAAAAAAGATATTAAAAAAAGACCTCTAAAGTAAAACTTCGATCTTATAATTTTTAATATGCATAATTTGGGTTAAATTTGATTTTAATGTTTATCTACTACAACACTACAATAAAAAGAATAACCTTATTCCTTTTCTTTATGTCCCTTAGTCTAACTGCTCAAATCAATAAAATAGAACCTCCATTCTGGTACGCAGGAATGCGTAATCCTGAGCTACAAATTCTTTTTTACGGAGATAACATTTCCTCTTATGACGTTACTGTATCGAATGTAATCCCGATCATAGACATTAAAAAAACAGAAAACAAGAATTACCTTTTTGTTACAATCAACACAAACAATATTCCAGCATCAGACTTGTTGTTTACTTTTAAAGCTGAAGACAAAGCAACAATCAGACAAAAATACTCCTTGAAGCAACGACGCGCTAATTCGGCTGAACGCCAAAGTTTTGATGCATCAGATATGATTTATCTACTTATGCCAGATCGTTTTGCTAACGGAAATTCTAAAAATGATAGTGATGCAACTACCACCGAAAAATACAATCGGGAACTTCCTGGCGGTAGACATGGTGGGGACATACAAGGAATCATCAATAACTTAGATTATATTTCGGCTTTAGGCGCAACTACTATTTGGAGTACGCCCCTTTGCGAAGACAACGATAAGGAATATTCGTATCATGGTTACGGACAATCAGACGTTTATAAAATTGATCCTCGATACGGAACTAATGATGATTATGTACGATTGGCTGCAGCATTACACAAAAAAAACATGAAGCTCGTAATGGATTATGTGACTAATCATTGGGGCATCAATCATTGGATGATCAAAGATTTACCCACGAAAGATTGGATCAATCAGTTTGAAACCTATACCCAAACGAACCATAAAAGAACAACTATAACCGACATTCATGCTTCTAAAATTGATGAAGAAACCTGCGTGAAAGGTTGGTTTGTACCCTCCATGCCTGATTTAAACCTATCTAATCCGTTGGTGCTAAAATATTTAACTCAAAATGCAATCTGGTGGATAGAATACGCAGATCTAGATGGTTTTAGAGTCGATACTTACAACTATTCAGATCCGCAAGGAATTGCAAAATGGACAAAATCCATCACTGATGAATATCCCACATTTAATATAGTGGGCGAGGTATGGATGCAAAATACATCGCAAATGGCGTATTGGCAAAAAGACAGTCCGATAGGACAAATCCAAAACTACAATTCGAATCTCCCATCAGTAATGGACTTTACACTTCAAGACGCACTTAGCAAAGTATTCAATGAAGATGATGGCAGTTGGGACAAAGGAATGATTAAACTCTATGATAATTTTACCAATGACTATTTGTATGCTAACCCTAACAACATCTTAGTTTTTGCTGAAAATCACGACACCAATCGTTTCAACGAAATTTATCAAAACGATATTCGAAAATACAAGATGGCAATGGCTGTACTGGCAACGGTGCGTGGTATTCCTCAATTATATTACGGTAGTGAAATAGGAATGAGTGGTAATAAGGACAAAGGTGACGCTGCCATTCGTCTCGATTTTCCTGGCGGATGGAAAACGGATGCAACCACTGCTTTTACACCCCAAGGTAGGTCACAATTTCAAGCTGACTACTTTGATTTTACGTCGAAATTATTTCAGTGGAGAAAAAGCAGTAAAGTCGTTCACTTTGGTAAAATGACACATTACATCCCTGAAAACAATGTATATACTTATTTCAGACACGACGATTCTAGTACTGTAATGATAATTTTAAACAATAATAAAGAATCTATTAAACTAAGCACGAAGCGTTTTGCCGAAAATATTCAAAAACATGCTAGAGCAAAAGACATTTTAACTGATACCATAATTGATATCAGTAGCGAAATCGAATTAGGACCTAAATCGGTCTTAATTTTAGAGCTTCAATAAAATTTCTCAAACATCTGTTTTTAAAACATATTGATAAAACCAATTCAGAAATGAAAAAACAAATCTTAATAGTAACAACGATTGCGATTACTTTATTAGTTAGTTGTAATTCAACAAAAAAACCAATCGAAAGTACAACTGTAGCAGCTACTAAGAAAAAAGTTCCTTTTGTATGGGAAGCTGCCTCGGTTTATTTCTTAATGACGGACCGTTTTAATAATGGCGACAAACTAAATGATTTAAATTATGGCAGAACTAAAACGGCTGGCAAACTACGAGGTTTTGAAGGTGGAGACATCAAAGGAATTTCAAAAAAGATAGATGAAGGATATTTTGACAAACTAGGAATCAACGCTATTTGGTTTACACCAATAGTGGAACAAATTCATGATGCAGTAGATGAAGGAACTGGTTTAAGTTATGGCTTTCATGGCTATTGGACGAGAGACTGGACTGCATTGGACCCTAATTTTGGAACCAAAGAAGATCTGGCTAATTTGGTGAAAAAAGCTCACGCACACGGAATCCGAATCGTTCTTGATGGCGTAATCAATCATACTGGACCAGTTACAGAAGTAGATACCGTTTGGCCCAACTACTGGGTTCGTACCAATCCTACCTGCGACTATAAAAACTTCGACAACACTACTTTATGTACGTTAGTTACTAACTTACCAGACATTCGAACAGAAAGCACACAAGATGTAGACTTGCCTCCTTTCCTTGTCGAGAAATGGAAAAAAGAAGGTCGATACGATCAAGAAGTAGCCGAACTTGATGCTTTTTTTAAAAGAACGGGCTACCCAAGAACACCACGCTACTATATTATTAAATGGCTAACTGATTACATTACTGATTATGGTGTAGATGGCTACAGAGCCGATACTGTAAAACATACAGAGGAAGGCGTTTGGGCTGATTTTAAAAAACAATGCGATTATGCTTTTACCATATGGAAGCAAAAAAACCCTACTAAAGTACTAGATAACAACTCATTCTATACAATTGCTGAAGTTTACAACTACAACATTAGCGCCGGTAAGTACTTTGATTTTGGTGACAAGAAAGTAAACTACTATGCCAACGGATTCAATAATATGATCAATTTTGAATTTAAATGGGATGCTAAAAAAGACTACGAATATATTTTCTCTAAATACTCCGACTTATTAAACGGAGAATTAAAAGGCTCAAGTGTCCTTAATTACTTATCCTCTCATGATGATGGCGCCCCATTTGACGGCCTGCGTACCCATGGTATAGAAGCAGGAACAAAACTATTACTCGCACCAGGTGTTGCACAGGTATTTTACGGTGATGAAACCAACCGACTCTTAGAAATTGAAGGCACACAAGGTGATGCTAAGTTGCGTTCCTTCATGAATTGGGATGCAATAAAGTCAAATCCTTCAACCAAAGACAATCTAATACACTGGCAAAAACTAGGTAGATTTAGAAAAAACCATCCTGCTATTGGTGCTGGAGTACACCAACAACTTTCGACCACGCCCTATCTATTTACAAGAACATTGATTAAAGATGGATTTAGAGATCAGGTTTTAATTGGTCTTGACCTTCCTGTGGGTAAAAAGCAGCTCGATGTT
>CAXBGV010000285.1:0-3782 GCA_963975235.1 uncultured Flavobacterium sp.
GCTGGAGAGTGAGGGTATAGAAGTAGTGAACAATCAAATCATAAATTTTGATCATCATTTTTGGCAACCACCCATGAGTGATTTGTAATCTCATTTAAGCTTCTTATTTTCCTGTGTTTTAGGATTTACTTTTTATCAAACTAGTTGATCGAATCATCAATAAATCCAATCTAATTTCTTTATTTTAAGAACTTAATCGTTTATCTTTGTAATCTGAAATCAGTTTAAATAAAGATAGTATTTAATCGGATAATCCTCAATTGAAAATAGTACAATTATAATGAAATTAGATAGAAAAGAAATCCTAAAAGCTTTAGAAACAATTACTATTGCCGGAGAAGGAAAAAACATGGTTGAAAGTGGTGCCATTGCAAACGTTATCACCTTTGGAGATGAGGTAGTGGTAGATTTAGTTTTACACACACCAGCGATGCACATTAAAAAACGTGCAGAAGACGATATCAAAAAAACAATTCTTGAAAAAGTGTCTCCTGATGCTAAAATTAAGATCAATAGCAAGGTAGAAACCCCCGAGAAAGCAGAAATTAAAGGGAAGTCTATTCCTGGAATAAAAAATATCATTGCAGTTGCCTCCGGAAAAGGAGGAGTAGGGAAATCTACTGTAACTGCAAATCTAGCCGTATCATTGGCGAAAATGGGATTTAAAGTAGGTGTGTTAGATGCTGACATTTACGGACCATCGATGCCAATCATGTTCGATGTCGAAAACGAAAAACCAGTTTCAGTTACCGTTGATGGAAAATCTAAAATGAAACCAGTAGAGAGTTACGATATAAAAATGCTTTCTATCGGATTTTTCACTTCACCATCTCAGGCCGTAATATGGAGAGGACCTATGGCTTCCAAAGCGCTGAACCAAATGATTTTTGATGCTGATTGGGGAGAATTAGACTTTATGCTTATCGATTTACCTCCAGGAACTGGAGATATTCACCTTTCGATCATGCAGTCATTACCTGTAACGGGCGCCGTTGTAGTAAGTACACCTCAGGCTGTAGCTCTTGCCGATGCTAAAAAAGGAGTATCAATGTTCTTGAGTGAAGCAATCAATGTACCGGTTTTAGGAATTATCGAAAACATGGCGTATTTCACACCAGAGGAGCTGCCAGAAAACAAATATTACATCTTTGGACAAGAAGGGGCTAAAAACCTTGCAGATGATCTAGAAGTACCATTCCTGGGAGAGGTACCTATCGTACAATCTATTCGCGAGGCAGGGGATTACGGTCGTCCAGCAGCCATGCAAACCGGATCTGTAGTAGCATCTGTTTTTGAAGAAATCACACGTAAAGTAGTAGAGGAAACAGTAAGAAGAAATGACAGTTTACCAGCTACCGAAGCGATTCAAATTACAACAATGGCAGGATGTTCTGCCGTTAAAAAATAATAAGGAATAGAAACACTGTTTCTTTAAAAAAAAACAAATGACAACAGAAGAATTAACAATCGAAGTTCATAAAGCGTTAGAGGAAATCAGGCCTTTCTTGAATTCTGATGGTGGTGATATCACACTGATATCCATCGAAGATGACAAGCACGTCAAAGTGCGTCTCGAAGGAGCTTGTACAAGTTGCAGTGTAAACCAAATGACACTTAAAGCCGGAGTCGAAACTACTATTAAAAAGTTTGCTCCACAAATAGAGACTGTTGTAAACATATTATAATTTGTGGCATGACCCTCATCGTAAAAAAGGCTAACATTTATTGTAGTGAGTCGCCTTTTTTACGATAAGCGTCGGGCTATACGCGCTACTTCGGTAGCTAGCTGCTATCCCTCATGCGGTTAAGTGCTGTAATCAAAACCAAATTTCTAACTCAACACCCAATATAATGGATGTACTTATAAAAATAAAAGATCGTGAAGGAGTAGTACACGAATTGCAAGCTCCTACTGATATGGCAATGAACATAATGGAGTTATGCAAGGCATACGAGCTTCCTGTTGAAGGTACTTGTGGCGGAATGGCTATGTGTGCCTCTTGTCAGTGTTATGTTCTTAATGATGTGGCTCTCCCTGAAATGGGTGATGATGAAGAAGCTATGTTGTCTGAAGCTTTTTATGTAAAGTCCAACAGCCGCTTGGGTTGCCAAATACCAATCACAGAGAGTCTAGAAGGGTTAGAACTAGAGTTAGCTCCAGAAAGTTAATTAAAAAAGCGAGAAGAAATTCTCGCTTTTTTTATGCTTTTGTAAATTAGCTGGGAATAGACGTTTAAGAGTTTTATACCATCTCTTCTTTTAATAAACTAGCTTCGATTGCGTCCCACAATCCTAGTCGTCTCTCTAGAGCGGCAACAGATACTTGTTCTACTTCGGCCCATTTTTTAGGATCTTCACCGCATAGTTCTGTTATCATTTGCATAGCCATAGGTCCGTGCTCATCAGCATCTAGGGCAATGTGTCTTTCAAAATAGTATATTAATTTACTCAGGTCAGTTTGAGGGAAATTTTGCTGAAAGTTTTTCAAAATAGCTGTAAACATACTCGGGATAAGATCTTCTCTACCGAAGGTAAAAGCTGCTGCGATTTCGTGAGTTTTTCCTTCGTCGATTACTCTAAAAAATTAGTGATTCCTCCTGTATTCGCACCACAAGATTCCATCGCTTCGATATACATCTCATAATGACTTTGGCGACGACCGTCAATGGTAAGGTCCGTTTCCTCAGCTAAAACGATCTCATTGATCAAATATCTGGTTTCAGGATTCGCAGTGGCAAACCATGGAGTGGTGGTACAAGTTAGTTTGGATTGTAATGCTTTTAGAAGCGACATAAAATCCCAAACTGCATACACATGATTTTCAAGAAAAACATGTAAATCGTCAATGCTTTGTACTTTTTGGTACAATGGGTGCTGCAGCAAGCTGTTTTTTTGGGGCTCAATCGCTTTGTTTATGCTTTCAATAGTCATAATATTTATTTTAGAGTAGGTTTTAAAAGGATTACAGCCATTAATTTACATGAAAAATTACTAAAATTCTATATGTCGTGGTATTTGGTACAAAGATAAAAAAGCTCCTTGTTTCCAAGGAGCTTTCGTTATCAATTTTATAGATACTTTAATAGTTGTTTATTACTATTTAAATGCAGGGATTCCTGTGATGTCCATTCCAGTAATTAGTAAATGAATATCGTGTGTTCCTTCGTAGGTGATCACCGACTCTAAGTTCATCATATGACGCATGATAGAGTATTCGCCGGTAATTCCCATTCCGCCTAAAATTTGTCTGGCTTCACGAGCAATGTTAATTGCCATATCTACGTTATTACGTTTAGCCATAGAGATTTGAGCTGTTGTAGCACGGCCTTCATTTCTAAGTACTCCAAGTCTCCAAGTTAGTAGTTGTGCCTTGGTGATTTCAGTAATCATTTCGGCTAATTTCTTTTGTTGTAATTGTGTTCCAGCAATTGGTTTGTCGAATTGGATTCTTTCTTTTGCGTAGCGCAAAGCTGTATCATAACAATCCATCGCAGCACCAATAGCGCCCCAAGCAATTCCATAACGAGCAGAGTCAAGGCAACCTAGTGGCGCACCAAGACCTGATTTATTAGGTAAAAGGTTTGCTTTAGGTACTTTTACATTGTCAAATATTAATTCTCCAGTTGACGAAGCACGCAGTGACCACTTATTATGAGTCTCAGGAGTGGTGAATCCTACCATTCCGCGTTCTACGATTAAACCGTGAATCCTACCTTCTTCATTTTTCGCCCATACAATTGCGATGTCAGCAAATGGGGCGTTAGAAATCCACATTTTAGCAC
>CAXBGV010000286.1:0-3744 GCA_963975235.1 uncultured Flavobacterium sp.
GTTTTAAATCTAATAGCTTTTTGAACAAATTAGTTTCATGCGAGCTAAGGGAACTCATCGCACTAAACGGCGTAAAAACTCCCTCGGTCATCTCAAAAAAGGGCAAATCGATATCCGAAGTATCAGGGTAAAAACCTAAATACTTAGATACTTCAAGCAATAGTACCAAATGGAAATTAGCGATTTCGTCGTGGGCATCAAGCCAAAATAAAGCAACTTCTAAAAACGAAAAAAGGGCTTCGTTCTTTTCTTCCTCATGAATAGAATGGTGTAAAATTTCAGATAAAAACATGACGATAGTACTTTTGTAAATATCTGAATGTATGGACTGAAACGGACTGCTAATTTTAATTTCCTTAAAATGCTCTAAAGTACCCTTGTTTTTATGGACAGCTTCGATCTCCAGAATAGTCAGCGGTTGAAAGTAGGCTATTTTTTGATTGGATTTTCGGCCTGCAAAAGCATTCCTAACGAAGTAGGATTTTAAACCGTGAGACAAAGTAAAACACTTAACAATCAAGCTTTTCTCTTGGTATTTTATGGACGAAATAACTATTGCTTTGGTTTTAACTTGCACAATTTTAATTTGAAGATTGAAAAATGTAAAGATTGAAAAATTGATTTTCCCCCTATAATCTATCGTATAATCATTACTTTTTTGACCTTAGTTTCTATGCCGTCTTGAGCCGATATAAATATCATATACACTCCTGACGCTACTTTGTATTTACCAAAAGCGGTAGTGTCCCACTCGATTGTTCCGCCTTCGGAGGTGGTCTCATAAACAAGATTTCCGGCTATATCTGTAATTTTTATCGTTGCCTTATCAATTAATCCAGCAATTTTAACCGTTCCTGTATAGCCAGGTCGCACGGGATTAGGGTAAGCATAAACATTTTCTAAATCATCATTTGCCTTAGTTGCAACACCTTTAAAAGACACTAACCCTTTTGCAGTAGCTATAAAAACCTCTCCTGTAACACTGTTAATATCGATATCATTAATAACATTACTTGGCAAAGGCGAATTGTTTGTTGTAAAATGATATTTAGTTTCTTGTCCATCTGGCGATACCATAAAAACCCCTGAATCAGCAGTTCCAATCCATTTGTTATTAGCTCCATCAACAACAATATCGGTGATAAATTGCTCAAATAATAGTTCTTGCGCCAAACCATCATCTTCGATAACAATTGCTCTTGTCACCATTTGCTCCTGATTTTGAAAACTTCCCACATTAGATAAAACACGCAAGCCCTTTGTAGTCCCTATCCAAAGTTGGTTTTTAGTATCTATAGCTAACGACCTCACATCAGATATCGGTAAATTCCCTGTATCTGAACCAGCTGTAATTTTTTTAAAAATAGCTCCGTTTTCATTAAAACCGAGCAATCCATCACGATTAGTACCCATCCATTTAATACCATTTTTATCGATAACCATACGAGAAAAGCTATTGTCCTCGCTCGCTGAAAGTGCCGTTTCTGTAGTGTATTTTTGCCACTGACCGTTAGATCGCAATACTTTTATTCCGTTTTTAACCCTACTATTGGTTACCCACAAATTACCTATTTTATCAAAAGCCGCTCCATTAATTCGAACATCAAAATAATTAGGTCCTAAAAAGGTAATCGTCTCTAAACCACTATTATTTTGATTGTATAAAGTTGTTGGTACATCATCGACTATTTTTAATAATCCCGAAAAGAAAGAACTCGCGAACACTTCGTTTTCATTTGCTGGGTTAATTGTTAAGCGAACCATCGATTTCGCACCCAATACTTGCTCGTAGGGAATATTTAGCCATCCGTCGCTACTAAACTTACTGATACCGTAATTGTCTAGATCGTACGGATTGTAGCGCACATCATAATCACCGTATACGGTCCAGAGTGCGCTAGCAGTTGTTTGTAGAGCAAAAATAGCGTTTCGTAGCGGTCCTGCGGGAGTTAAATTATCAAAAACACTACTGTTAACTACGGTAGTCGAGTACAAGCCGTTTTCTTTAGTACCTAAATACAAGACTGAGTTTATTATAGTGGCACACGAAAAAGCCAAGCCATCTACAGGTATTTGATTGCTAGAGACTTGACGCAACAAGCTCATTTGTTCGTTGTAAACATAAATACTAGCTGCTGTTGTTACTATTAGAAACCCCTGCGAAATTCTAGCATTCAAAGGAGGCTGCGGTAAATTTATAAAACCAGAAAATGTATTAGTTGTTGTGTTGTACCTGTGAATAAGCCCATTACTATTAACTGCGATTAATTGTGATTCAAAAGCTGTAACACTAATCCAATTATCAGTAGCAACCACCTCCCATTGCATAAAATCATTAAGATTACTATTACTTATGGCAGCTCTACGAATACCAAAATTTGTAGCAGCATAAATAAACCCGTTAAAAAGAGCGGTTTGATTAACTATTATTTCGGCACCATTATCACCTATAAAGTAGGTATCGCCAAATAGCAGTGTTTCTAAATTAAATTGCACAATACCAAAATCACAAGAAACATAAACAAATTTGCCCTGCTCCATAAAATGATTAATCTTTTTTATTCTTGGCGAAAGCTGCTTGTTGATGATATCAACAACATTAACTATTGCACCCGAAGGCTCATCTACAACAACCATTAAGCCATTTTCATAGCCTATCAATGTTTTCTTGTAGTTGTTGCTGTAGTATAGCGCACTAATGGTTTGTCCAGAAAGACCATCGACAGTATTGATGGTTTTTATTTGATTATCTGTAGTGTTTTTAGAAAATAAAGCATTCTCTGAGGCAGCATAAACAGCGGTCGTTGAGTTTGAAATAGCCTTGATTTCATTAAACGAAAAGTAGCCTTGCCATAATAAATTGTTTTGTGAAAAACCCAATTGCATTACAAGTAATAGTATCGTACTTAAAAATCTTTTTTCCATTATCCTAACTGCTAAAGAAACACAAATATACTACAAACGAAAGTATTGGTTTTTGGTTGTTACCAAAATAAAAAAAGCCTTCCAACCGAAAACGGCAGAAGGCTCTTTGTAGTATTTAAAAGAATATTAAACCACTCCTTGCGCTAGCATAGCATCAGCTACTTTAACGAATCCGGCAATGTTTGCTCCTTTAACGTAGTCAACATAACCAGACGAATCTTTTCCGTATTCTACACATGAAGCGTGAATAGCTAGCATAATTCCTTTTAATTTTTCATCTACTTCTTCAGCAGACCAGCTTAATCTCAAAGAGTTTTGAGACATTTCAAGACCTGAAGTAGCAACTCCACCAGCATTAGATGCTTTACCTGGAGCGAATAATAATTTAGCGTTTTGGAAAACTAAAACAGCCTCTGGTGTAGTAGGCATGTTAGCTCCTTCAGCAACACAAATACAACCGTTAGCTACAAGCGCTTTTGCTTCGTCTTCGTTCAACTCATTTTGAGTTGCGCAAGGCAATGCGATGTCACATTTTACTTCCCAAGGACGTGCTCCTTCAAAATATTTAGCGTTTGGATATTTCTCAACATACTCGCTGATTCTTCCTCTTTTTTCATTTTTAAGCTCCATTACAAAAGCCAGTTTATCAGCGTCAATTCCGTCAGCATCGTAGATATATCCAGCTGAGTCAGACATAGTAACCACTTTACCTCCCAATTGAGTCGCTTTTTGAGTAGCGTATTGCGCAACGTTTCCTGATCCAGAAACAACAACTGTTTTACCATTGAAACTATCTCCCTTAGTCTCCAACATACTTTG
>CAXBGV010000287.1:0-3694 GCA_963975235.1 uncultured Flavobacterium sp.
TGTTTCTGGAATGATGAAAACCGTACCGCCATTGAATGATTTGTTTAATATGGCCGGTTTGAACTTGCCTACTTATTTAAAAGGTGAAGACAAAATAGAACCAACTACACCAGCTACAACTGATGTGTCGAATATTGATTTACAATAAAAATCAATTGTAGTAGGTTCATTTGACCATGCACGTGATAAGAATACAAAAGCACAAACCTAAATTGGTTTGTGCTTTTTTATTTTAAGTACCTTTGCCAAAAAGTTACTTTATGCTGAAAATTGGACATCGCGGTGCCAAAGGTTACAAACCCGAGAATACCTTAATCAGTTTTGAAAAAGCGCTTGAATTAGGTGTTGATCAAATTGAATTAGATGTTCATCTGAGTGCTGACAAAATAATCATGGTAATTCACGACGACACTATTGATAGAATAACTAACAGTACAGGTCTAGTAAGTAGTTACAGCTGTGGCCAATTACAGGAATTTGAACTAGATAAAAAACAGTTCATTCCAACCTTAGAAGAGGCTTTAAATGTCATAGACAAAAAATGTTCGGTTAATATTGAAATTAAAAGTAGTGACGTAACAGCCGAATTGGTGATCCTAATTGAACGCTTTATTAGTCAAAAAAAATGGACGTACAACCATTTTTTAGTTTCAAGTTTCGAATGGAGTAACTTGAAGCAGCTTTATTATTTGAATGGAAAGATTCCGATTGCCGTTTTAACCGAAACAGATATTGCACTTGCTTTGGCTTTTGCCAAAAAAATAAAAGCATACGCAATAAACCCCGACTTTCACCTGCTAACGTTAGAAAACAGACAAGAAATTCAGGAATCAGGGTTTAAAGTATACCCATGGACGGTCAATGAAATAGCCGATATTGATAGAATGAAAACATATAAAGTAGACGGAATCATATCTGATTTTCCGGATCGATTATAAAATTTGCTTGATGCAAAAACAACAAAAATATGAATCAAGATTTTGATATAATTATAGTAGGTGGTGGTGCAGCTGGATTTTTCACTGCGATTAATATCGTGGAGAAAAATCCAAAATTGAAGGTTGCTATTTTAGAGCGTGGCGCCGAAGTTTTACAAAAAGTACGTATCTCTGGCGGCGGTCGTTGCAATGTAACTCATGCCTGTTTTGAACCTAACGAATTAGTCAAATTTTACCCACGTGGGGAAAAAGAATTGCGTGGACCTTTTCATCAATTTTGCTCAGGAGACACCATCGAATGGTTTGAAAAACATGGTGTGGAGCTAAAAATTGAAGATGATGGCCGCATGTTTCCAGTTTCGAATTCCTCGCAATCGATCATCGATTGTTTTCTACAAGCTACGACCAAATTAGGGATAAAAGTACTCACAGGACAGAGTGTACAATCTATCTTTAAGAAAGAAAATGTTTGGAAAATTGAAACGCAATCGGAACATTACGTAGTTGAGAAATTAGTTTTGGCTACAGGAAGCAATCCTAAAATTTGGGAAATGCTTCAATCGTACGGTCACGCTATCGTGAACCCGGTTCCTTCCCTTTTTACTTTTAACATCAAAGATTCTCGCATCAAAGAATTGCCTGGAGTGGCTGCCTTAGCAACTGTCAAAGTAAAAGATACTAAACTAGAATCTACAGGCCCTTTATTAATTACCCACTGGGGAATGAGCGGACCAGCCGTTTTGAAATTATCGGCTTGGGGAGCAAGAACCTTGCACGATAAAAACTATCAGTTTACAATTTTCGTTAATTGGCTGAACGATGTTGATACTGACGATGCCGAGAAAAAACTAAAAGAGTTAAAGCTAGAGCACGCTAAAAAAGCAGTTTCTAAGAAATCGCCTTTCGACTTCGCCAATCGCTTATGGGAAAGCATTGTTCTAGCATCTGGAATTGAAACCGAAACCAAGTGGGCTGATTTATCGAAAGTACAATTACAAAATTTATCCAATCAATTGACCAACGCTTCGTTTCAAGTCAACGGAAAAAGTACTTTTAAAGAAGAATTTGTTACTGCTGGCGGAATCGACTTGAAAGAGATTAATTTCAAGACGATGGAGAGCAAACTACATGACAATTTATATTTTGCAGGCGAAATTGTAAACATAGATGCTATTACTGGGGGATTTAATTTCCAAAATGCTTGGACGAGCGGGTTCATATTGGCTAATAATCTTCTAAATTAATTAACACGATTTTACATATTTACTAAGTTTTCATTAAGAACAAACGAATAACTTTACTTTCATTATAACAACCACTTATGAAAGTAAAACTACTTGTTACCTTATTTTTTGTTTATGGTCAATTTTGCTTTTCCCAAACTATAAAAGGAAAAGTAGTTTATAACAATTATGCGATTCCTAATGTTGAAGTGATCAATTCTACGCAAAAAAAAATTACTATGTCTGATGCTGACGGTAACTTTTTGATCACAGCAAAGGCAAATGACATTCTTGTATTTATATCAAAACAACATCAACTAAGATCCTTTACCGTAAACCCACTATTGTTTACAAATGGCGAATTACTTGTAGAGCTAATTTTAAACGCCGAAGAATTGAATGAAGTTATAGTTACTACTATGCCTTCTATCAAGTTAAGCAAAGATCAAAAATGGGAACAAGGTAAACTCGACCAATACACTTTAGAAAAAAATGCCCAAAAATTAAAAGTAACCGGTGTAAGCTCTCACACAATTGAAAACGGAACGGATTTGATGAGAATTGGCGGAATGATCTTAGGCCTATTCATAAAAGAAAAAGACAAAGAAAAAAAAGCTCTACCAAAAATTGAATTCATTGCCATGGCAAAAAACAGCTGTGATCAAAAGTTTTATATAGAAACCCTAAAATTAAAACCTGACCAAATAGATCTTTTTTTACAATTTTGCGAAAACGACCCCAAATCAAATGCCCTTTTACAAGACAGTAATGATCTAGCTGTGATGGAGTTTTTAATCAAAAAAAATAATGAATTTAAAAAGCTATAAGTGATAGTAAATAGTTTTATTTACTATCACTTATTTTTGTACTTTAATACTAATTAAATTTAATTTTGGCCTTGCACGCTCAGCCTAACTAATATTTAGTCTTTCTAACTTTTCAAATTTTGACCTAAATTTACCTGTTCAACCACCAAATACTTCCGTTTAAAATAGCTGCAAAACTTACCCAAGCAAGGTACGGCAAAAGCAAATAACCGGCTATTTTATTGATTTTTACAAACTGTGAATAAGTTTCAAAAATCATTAACCACAATACAATAATCTCAATTCCTGCTAACATGGGGTTGTGTAATCCAAAAAATAAGTACGACCACAAAGCATTTAAAGCCAACTGAATTGCAAAAAATACTAATGCTTTTTTAACAATCTCTTTTTCATAATCAATTCGAGACCACACTAATCCCGCAGCAACTCCCATCATAGCATATAACATGCTCCAAACAGGCGCAAAAACCCAATTAGGCGGATTAAAACTTGGTTTCACTAAGGATGGATACCAATCTATGATTCCGGCACGAGTCGAGTTTCCAGATATATAACCAATACCAAGACAGGTCACTACAACGATAAGTATTTTGGTAATTTTGTTCATTTTCCCCTTTTTTATATGAACTTCAAAATTAATAAAAACAAACTACTGTTTACCATTATAATTTTCTTTGTTGAATAATTTCAAAGAGTTCTTTTTTGT
>CAXBGV010000288.1:0-3683 GCA_963975235.1 uncultured Flavobacterium sp.
AATCAGCAGTTGATTTGTACGGAGCTGGTTCTCCAGAGGTAATTGCTACTACAAATGCCTTTTATGCAGTAGGGATCGGAGCAGCATATGCTGGAACAGCTGACACTACAGCACCTTCTGCACCAACTAATTTAGCAGCTTCAGGAACTACAAGTACAACTACAAATTTATCTTGGACTGCCGCGACAGACAACGTTGGAATAACTGGTTACAACGTTTACCAAGGCACAACTTTAAAAGGAACTGCAACAGCAACTAGCTTCGCTGTAACTGGTCTAACAGCAGCAACAGCCTATACTTTCTCAGTGAAGGCAAAAGATGCAGCTGGTAACTTATCCGCTTCAAGTAATACCGTAAACGTAACTACAACTGGTAACACAGTAACGTATTGTACATCTAAAGGAAATAATGTAACCTCTGAATATATTGACTATGTTAGCATTGGCGGTGTATCTAATACAACTGGTGCAAATGCAGGTTATGGTAACTTTACAAACTTAACTGCCAACCTTCCTTACGGTTCCAACACTATCTTATTTAGTGCTGGTTTCAAAGGAACAGCCTACACAGAATTTTGGAAAGTATGGATTGACTTCAACAAAAATGGTGTTTTTGAAGCCAACGAAGAAATGGTATCAGGATCATCTTCAAGTAGCGCTACCCTTTCAAGTACCTTTACAGTACCTACTACCGCATTATCCGGCTTGACACGCATGAGAGTATCTATGAAATACAATGCTGCTCAAACTGCCTGCGAGACTTTCGCTTATGGAGAAGTAGAAGACTATACTGTAAACATTGGAACACCAGCAATAGCAGGATTTGCAGCTATTCAAACTGGACTTTCTATTGGAAACGAAGATTCAATTTCTGATATTGTTATGTATCCTAACCCAACTGATAATATCCTTTATGTAAGAATGATGGATAACAGAGAGGGAACTTATAGATTGGTTAATTTACTTGGTCAACAAGTTGATGCAGGTACACTAACTGAAAACGGAATTAACGTTAATAAATTAGGAACAGGAGTGTACATCATTGAAGTTAATGATGGTCAAAAAACTTCATCAAAGAAATTTATTAAAAACTAATCCTGTTTAGATTACTTCAAAAGGCCTCACAATATTGTGGGGCTTTTTTGTTGGAATAAAATACCCGATTTAATACAATCAATCAGATACTCGCCACTATTAACTTAACCCTATTTCATGAAAAAAGACCGCACAAGGGCGGTCTTTCTTTTATACAATGAATAACTGGATTGCTACAAATTTTCAAAGAAATCGTTTCCTTTATCATCTGTAATAATAAAAGCCGGGAAATCTTTGATGGTGATTTTACGAACGGCTTCCATTCCTAATTCTTCGAAATCCACGATCTCTACCTTCAAGATATTATCTTGTGCTAAAATCGCAGCAGGACCACCAATAGATCCTAAATAGAAACCACCGTAGGTTTTACATGCATTAGTTACTTGTGCAGTTCTATTCCCTTTTGCTAGCATAATCATGCTTCCACCCTGTTTTTGAAACTCTTCTACATACACATCCATACGACCAGCGGTTGTTGGTCCAAAACTACCCGACGGCATTCCTTCTGGTGTTTTAGCTGGACCTGCATAATACACAGGGTGATTTTTAAAATACTCTGGCATTGGTTTTCCAGCATCCAATAATTCTTTGATTTTAGCATGAGCAATATCACGAGCTACGATCAAGGTTCCGTTTAATTTTAATCGCGTTTTGATTGGATACTGTGACAGTTTTTTCAAGATATCAGCCATCGGTTGATTCAAGTCGATATCGACAGCTGGCTCTAAATGTGGTGCCGTCTCTGGCAACAATCGCGCAGGATTTACCTCTAATTGCTCTACAAAGATTCCGTCTTTAGTAATTTTTCCTTTGATATTTCTGTCCGCAGAGCAAGAAACTCCCAATCCTACCGGACAAGAAGCAGCGTGACGTGGCAAACGAATCACACGCACATCATGCGTAAAATATTTTCCTCCAAACTGTGCTCCAATAGCACTTTCTTGGCAAATTAACTGTACTCGTTTCTCCCACTCTAAATCACGAAAGGCTTGACCTGCCATGTTACCTGTTGTAGGTAAGTTGTCAAAATAACCTGCCGATGCTTTTTTAACTGCAGCTAAATTCGCTTCTGCAGAAGTTCCTCCTATTACAAACGCCAAATGGTATGGCGGACAAGCAGATGTTCCTAAATCCATAATTTTAGCGCGAACAAAAGCATCCATAGATTTTTCGTTCAATAAAGACTTCGTTTGTTGGTACAAATAGGTTTTATTGGCAGATCCTCCACCTTTGGCTAAAAACAAAAATTCGTAAGTAGCTCCAGTTTTAGAATAAATATCGATTTGAGCTGGTAAATTAGAACCTGAATTCTTTTCCTCAAACATACTGATTGGCACAATTTGAGAATAACGAAGGTTACGCTCTTGGTAGGTGTTAAAAATCCCTTTAGAAAGCCATTGGGCATCATCGACACCTGTATATACATTTTCGCCTTTTTTAGCCATTACAATTGCTGTTCCGGTGTCTTGGCATGACGGCAACTGTCCTTCGATGGCTACAGCTGCATTTTGCAATAAATTGTATGCTACAAAACGGTCGTTATCCGTAGCTTCAGGATCGTCTAGAATCGCTCTTAATTTTTCCAAATGCGAAGTACGTAACATAAACGAAACATCTTTCATCGCCTCTTGTGAAAGCAATTCTAGTCCCTTTGGGTCAACCGTTAGAATTTCGCGGTCACCTAGTTTTTCAACTTTTACGTAATCTGAAGTGATTTTGCGATATTGAGTATCGTCTTTTAAAATTGGATAAGGATCCTGATATATAAAGTCCATTTATTTGTAGTTTTCTACAAAGATAAAAATTATTTATCGTCGTAGAAACCAATAACAACCCTCATTGTTAGAAAAATGAATCAATTTTGATTTAAAAAGAACAAAAAAGTGTTTTTACTGCTTATGATAGCGAATAAAAACACTTTGTATACTTCTTGATAGTTTGCTTGCTTAGGCTAACAAACTAGTTACCAAAAAAAGAATCACTAATGCAATAGCAATGATTTTTGTGTATTTTGACATTGTAAAATATTTTAAAAGTTTATAACTGCTTTGATTTTGTACTTTTCAAAAGAAAGAAAAATAAATGTATCATCCTAAAATGCGCTACTAAAAAATTCTAATTCTCATAATTAAAAAAACCAACTTGCCACAAAAATTGCAGTGATCACACAAATTACGTCGACCAAAAGCATCGTCGTTAAAGCGTAACGGGTATTTTTTATATTAACCGAACCAAAATAAACCGCAATCACATAGAAAGTACTCTCAGCGCTACACTGAAAAATACTACTCAAGCGACCCGTTAAAGAATCGGCACCAAAGGTATTCATCGAATCGATCAAGAAACCACGTGAACCCGCGGAACTAAACGGTCGCAATAAAGCAACAGGCAAAGCATCAACAATTTCTTTATTGACTCCCATATTCGAAAAAACAAACCCTAGTCCGTTGCTTATAATTTCGAATAAGCCACTGTTCCTGAACAAGGAAATCGCCACTAACATACCTAAAACATAAGGAAAAATAACAACTCCGGTTTTTACTCCGTTGTTTGCTCCTTTTACAAACGAATCAAAAACAGTAGTGTTAG
>CAXBGV010000289.1:0-3683 GCA_963975235.1 uncultured Flavobacterium sp.
CAAAGCGTACATTTTTATATTCTTAATCATCGATACTAATCCGTTAGCGCGAGTAGGTGATAAATGTTCTTTTAATCCTATTTGATCAATAAATTCCATGTCGGCTGCAATGATATCTTGCGGACTCTGATTAGAAAAAACCCGAATTAATATCGCAATTATTCCTTTAGTCAAAATAGCATCACTGTCTGCAGTAAATACAACTTTATCAGTACTTTGCTCGCCTTGAAGCCAAACTTTAGACTGGCAGCCTTTAATTAAATTGTTATCTGTTTTAAACTCTTCTTTAATTAATGGCAGGTTTTTTCCAAGGTCTATGATGTATTCATAGCGTTGCATCCAATCATCAAACATTGAAAATTCGTCTACTATTTCTTCTTGTATGTCTTTAATCTTCATCGTTTTGTTTTACAAATGAGTTAATTTTTGTCACTAATTTTTTTATTTCAACAGGAGGAAAACCATGGTCAAAACTAGGTGTTTCGTAGGACGTTCCTTTGTATGTTATTTTTAAGTTGCCAATTGCTGCTCCATCGTAGAATCTTTTTTCAGTTGGAGATTTCAAGTCTTTGATATCTTCTAAATTGATGTCCTCAAACAATTCGATCAAGATTTTCCAGTCTGCGTCAGAGATTTTTACTGGTTGCGTTTTCTCTTTGCCAGCTCGGTCCTTTGATACGGTAACAGTTTGCTTCTCGATACTAACCTTCTGATAAAAGCCTCTCGTATTGGCTGTATATTCAAGAACTGCCGTGTTGAGATCTTGATTGTTACTACTGTCACATCCTTTGCTGAGGAATATTGTCAAAAATAATAGGGAAAGTAGTTTCATAATTTTGGTTTTAGGATAGCATCATTTGTGCTTTCTTCAAGGCCTCAACTAGACTATCTATTTCTTCTTTGGTATTGTAGAAAGAAAAGGAAGCTCGAATGGTGCCCGGAATGTTAAAATAAGTCATAATTGGCTGAGCACAGTGGTGTCCTGTACGAACAGCTATTCCTAATTTGTCAATTATCGTACCAATGTCGTAAGGGTGTATTCCTTCAATGTTAAAGGAGATAACTGATGTTTTTTCTTTGGCAGTACCAAAGATTTTTAAGCCTTCGATTTCTAGCAAGCGTTTTGTACCATACTCAAGTAATTCAAGTTCTTGTTGTTGTATGTTATCAAAACCTACTTCGTTCATATAATCAATTGCAGTACCCAAAACAATTCCGCCAGCAATATTAGGTGTTCCTGCTTCAAATTTATGGGGCAATTCGGCATAAGTTGTTTTTTCGAAACTCACCTCTTTAATCATTTCGCCACCACCTTGATATGGAGGTAATTTATTCAGCCATTCTTCTTTACCGTAAAGTATTCCTATTCCCGTAGGTCCACAAATTTTATGGCCAGAAAACACATAAAAATCACAATCTAATTCTTGAACATCTGGTTTTAAATGCGGAACTGCCTGAGCACCATCAATTAAAACTGCAGCACCTACTTCATGTGCTTTATCAATGATATATTTTATTGGGTTCACCGTTCCTAAAGCATTCGAAATATGGTTTACGGTAACTAGTTTGGTTTTGTCTGACAGTAATTTGTCATATTCTGCCATGATCAGTTCTCCCTCATCATTCATTGGTATTACTTTTAATGTTGCTCCTGTTCGTTCGCAAAGCATTTGCCACGGCACAATATTACTATGGTGTTCTAAGGCCGAAACTAAAACTTCGTCACCAGGTTTTAAAATAGCTGTAAATCCGTTAGCCACTAAGTTAATACCAAAGGTTGTTCCCGAAGTAAAAAGTACTTCGTACAAATGTTTAGCATTAAGATGGTTTTGAATTTTACCACGTGAAATTTCGTAAGCATCAGTCGCTAATTGACTCAAGGTATGTACACCGCGATGGATGTTGGCATTGATTTCTTGATAATATTTAGAGATAGCATCTATTACCACTTGTGGTTTTTGAGAGGTTGCTCCATTGTCGAAATATACTAAGGGTTTCCCGTTTACTTTTTGAGAAAGGATAGGAAAATCGGCTCTTATTTTTTGAATATCTAGCATAATTATTTAGAATAAATTCTTAACACAAAAGTACGGAATATATACCATTTTGAAATTATGATTACCAAGTTTTTAATAGTTTCTTGTAATAGAGAAATAGCTAAATTTATTGGCAACTTATTGAATTTGATCGTGTAGAGATCGTAAGTTTTTAATAAATTGCTTAAAAATAAATATGATGAGAAAAACTTTCAAAGTTATAGGTGTCATTCTGCTTCTCGCAGTTGTTTATGTAGGTTTTACAACCTATCCTAAATTAGATTTAATTTCGGGCTTTTCAGCCAAAAGTGTAGCCTCTGGTTATTTTATTGATGATCGCTCTAAGGACATGATTGAGCAAGGTGATAATGATATTAACTTAATTGATTTAGCGACAAACACCATTGATGAGGCGGGAAAATTTGCTACCGCGTCCGTTTATGGATTGAAGGAGCGGAAAGCAATTTACCGTGAAGGTTTAGGAGCTACTTTGATCGATGATGAATTTGATACTAGTAAACCTTATGATACTCCAAAGCGCAATAAAAAAGCCAACAATTTGATTTACCCCTACGGAGATGGGGAGCAAAAGGATACGGTTTTTACGGATATTGACTACTCTAAACTCAATACAGCGGTCGAAAATGCTTTTGATACAAAAGGAGTCATCAAAAAAAGAACTCGTTCCTTACTCGTAATTTATAAAGATAAAATAATTGCAGAGAAATATGATACTGGTTTCGATAAGGAAAGTAAGTTACTGGGTTGGTCTATGACCAAAAGTATTACTGCAACACTTTTTGGGATTCTAGAGAAGCAAGGAAAATTTGATATTAACAAACCCGCTCCAATTCCTGAATGGAAGAATGATGTGCGCAAAAAAATTACCACAAACGACTTGTTACACATGAACTCTGGATTAGCTTGGGAGGAGAGTTATGATAAAATATGTGATGCTACGCAAATGTTATTTCAGGCGGCTAATATGGGTAGAGTACAATTAGAAAAAGAAGCCGCTTATGAACCCAACACCAATTGGAATTATTCATCTGGAACGACTAACTTATTGTCTTATATTTTACGAAAACAGTTCAAGACGCATCAGGAATATTTAGATTTTTGGTATGCTGCTTTGATTGACAAAATCGGGATGAAATCTATGCTTATAGAGACAGATATGGCTGGGAATTTTGTTGGTTCGTCCTATGGTTGGGCAACTACGCGTGATTGGGGAAAATTTGGTTTACTTTATTTACACAAAGGAAATTGGAATGGCGATCAGTTATTTAATGAAAGTTGGGCTAAGTATGTTACCACACCAACTGAGGGTTCGAATGGCGGTTACGGTGGTCATTTTTGGTTGAATGCGGGTGGTAGGTATCCAGATGCGCCTAAGGATATGTACGCTGCAAATGGTTTTCAGGGACAAAAAGTTTTTATCATCCCATCAAGAGATTTAGTAATTGTAAGACTGGGGTTGACTGATGAAAGTCAGTTTGATATTAACGAAGTATTGAAAGGTATTTTAGGGAGTTTTAAAAAGTAGTATTTAATCGATTTTTTGTCAAGCAAAAGGTTGTTGTAAACAAGTAACGTACGACTTTGATATGTCTGCTTTTTACAAATTAGCACAGTCGAGATTTAGGT
>CAXBGV010000290.1:0-3662 GCA_963975235.1 uncultured Flavobacterium sp.
CGTAGTTCATTTCGGGTATATCTAATCCACGAGCCGCTAAATCAGTGGTGATCAAATAACTCACGCTTCCATTACGGAATTGGATAAGGGCGCGTTCACGCTCGTCTTGATCCATCCCTCCATGGTAATAAGTCGAATATATTCCTTTTTCGTTCAAAGTATCGCTTATGCGTTCAGCAGCATCTCTATGATTACAAAATACGATAGCGGCCTGCGATTTTAACGAACAAATTAGGTTAAACAAACTTCCTATTTTGTCTTTTTCTTTAGATACCACTAGTTTCATTGCTAGGTTCGATTCTTCCTCGTTCTCTGGGATGAAATCAAGAATTGTAGGATTTACAACTCTGGTGTATTTCGGGATCTCAATATCTGAGGTTGCCGAAACAAGAATACGTTTGTTTAGTTTGGACAATTTACCAATGATAAAGGACATTTGCTCATGGAAACCCAATTGCAATGATTTATCAAATTCGTCCAGTACCATAGTTTGGATTTTATCCAATCTAAAAGTACCACGATCTATATGGTCAGCAATACGCCCTGGCGTTCCGATAAGAACAGCAGGAGGGTTGCTTAAGTTTTTGATTTCAGTATCGATAGCGTGACCACCATAACATACATTAACTTTATAATCGGTTCCCATTTTTTTCCATACTTGCTCAATTTGAAGTCCTAATTCACGTGATGGAACCAGAATTAAACATTGAACCGATAAAATTTCTGGTTGTAATAATTCTAATATGGGCAATAAAAAGGCCAATGTTTTCCCAGAACCTGTAGGTGATAACAGTAAAATATTGTTATCATGTAAGATGGCGTCTTGTGCCCTATCTTGCATTTCGTTTAACTGAGATATACCTAAGTTTTTAAGTATGTTTTGTGGGAGGTGTTTACTATTCATGGCGCAAAGGTAATTAAAAAGTTTTCACTTTTTTGGATCGTCTTTGTATGGAGGATTATGATTGTTGTGCGTGAGGGATAGGAGTAAGCTACCATAGTAGCACGGATAGCTCGACAGCATACAAAATAGAGGCTACTAATTATAACAATTAGTAGCCTCTATTTTGTAGGGCGGCACGCCCAAATGGTATATTTAAGAGTGCTCGACTGTCTCTTCTTCAAACAGTAATTTAATGTTCTCGTAGGAGTTTTTGAGCAGCTCTGGAATGTCGTTAGGATGTACCCAAGCTACTTTTTCTATGCCTTCCTCTAATTGTCCTTGAGGTGTTCCTTCAAAATCTGATTGCATTTCGAACCAGTGTGTGATTTTGAGTTTATACACGCCGTTGCGCTTAAAAATATGATAGGTTTTTTGTAATTTTTTTATGATGCGGAGTTGGTTGACACCGGTTTCCTCCTCTACTTCTCGCATCGAAGTGCCTTCGATATCCTCTCCTTTTTCGGTTCCGCCTTTTGGTAAATCCCATTTTCCGTTCCTAAAAATGAATAAGACTTCTCCTTTTTTATTGTAAACAAGGCCGCCTCCCGCTTTGTTTACAGGAATTTTTGCTTTTAAGGTTTTCATAATCTCTTTTTCGTCCGGATGGTAGAGAAAGGCTTTTTGAATTTTATTTTGAAATATTTTGATAATAAGTTGTTCGATATCAATACTCTCTAATAAGAATAGTTGAAAGTCCGTTTCTTTTGATATTTTATTTGTCAAAAAAAGTGGTTTGTCGTTCACAAAAACTTTATACATTTGTACTATGATTTTTAATAAAGATACTGCCGAAAAAACAGCCGAATTGCTTTTACAAATAAATTGAATCCAGGAAATCCTTTTACGTGGGCCTCGGGATGGAAATCGCCTATTTACTGTGATAATAGGTTAATTCTCTCATTTCCTGCAATAAGAAATTATGTAAGAGATGAATTTGCAAAAAATATCGAAAAACAATTTGGGAAGCCAGATGTTATCGCTGGAGTAGCAACTGGAGCCATAGGAATTGGTATTCTTGTTGCCGAAAGTATGGGGTTACCTTTTGTTTATGTTCGTCCTGAGCCTAAAAAGCACGGTCGTCAAAATCAAGTGGAAGGGTTTTTGCAAAAAGGCCAAAATGTTGTGGTAGTCGAAGATTTGATTAGTACAGGAAACAGTAGTTTAATGGCTGTGGAAGCATTGCGTGCCGCTGGTGCTAATATAAAAGGAATGGCAGCTATATTTACGTATGGTTTTGCTGTTGCTGAAGAAAATTTTAAAACTGCTAAATTAGATTTGTACACTTTGAGTAACTACCAGAATTTACTGAATCTTGCTGTAGCAAAAAGTTATATTACTGAAAAAGAAGAACAAACTTTGAGAGAATGGAGCGTTAGCCCATCTACTTGGGGAGTTAATATTGATAAATAAGAAGATATGAATTTAGAAAGTCCTAAAGTTACTGTCGAAAAATCAGCACAAGAATTATTTGATTTATTGAGCGATGTAAGAAGTTTCGAGAAATTAATGCCTGAAAATATTGCGAAATTTGAGGTGATTGGTGATGATGCTTTTATTTTTGGTTTAAAAGGGATGCCCGAAATTAAATTAAAAATGAAAGAAAAAGTTGCTCCCTCTAAAATTGTTTTAGGAGCCGCTAGTGATAAACTACCTTTTACTTTAGTGGCCAATATTGATGTAGTATCTGACACATCAAGTGCTGTGAAATTGGATTTTGAAGGTGATTTTAACCCTATGATGGCTATGATGATAAAAGGACCGATTGGTAAATTTATCGAGACATTAGCAGGAAACATGGGGAAACTATAAAGTAAAATAGAACCTTTTCGCACTAGGGATTGGGTTTTTGTACTAAAAAAAGAAGGTAGTGAGCTTGTGTTCACTACCTTTTTTTGTGCTACTTACTCTTATTTTAAATTAGTTTTGAAGAATGCGATGGTTCGTTCCCACGATAAATCAGCAGCGGGCTTGTCGAATCTAGGAGTAGAGTTATTATGGAAACCATGATTTACATCTGGATATATATAGGCTTTATAATCGACTTTGTTAGCTTTTAGAACGGCTTCGTAAGCTGGTAATCCCTCGTTTACTCTTGTATCTAAACCTGCATATTGTAATAATAGCGGCGCTTTGATTTGTGCAGCCTCTTCGGCAGTAGGTTGTCCTCCGTAGTAGGGAACTGCTCCAGATAGATTGGGAAGTCGAACTGCCATCATATTTGCTATCCATCCACCAAAGCAAAATCCTACGACACCTATTTTACCGTTGCAATTTTCATGTTTGCTGAGGTAGTCGTACGCTGCGATAAAATCTTCGAGCATTTCATTACGATCTCTTTTTTGTTGCATAGCGCGGCCATCATCATCATTACCGGGATAGCCACCTAAAGGAGATAAAGCATCGGGTGCAAGACTGATGAATCCGTCAACGGCACAACGGCGTCCAACATCTTCGATGTAAGGATTTAAACCGCGGTTTTCATGAACTACAATGATTCCTGGCAATTTCTTTTTTGTTCCTTCGGGAATAGATAACAGTCCTTTTATTTTTCCTCCACCCTTTGGTGAATCATAAGTAACATAATCAGAATTTAATCGTTCGTCATCCGGTTGTACTATTAAATTATCAAGGTAATTAGGAGAAATAAAACTTAATAATGATCCGACCGTAACGGTTCCAACGGCATATAATGATAATTTAGCAAGGAAATCGCGACGTT
>CAXBGV010000291.1:0-3642 GCA_963975235.1 uncultured Flavobacterium sp.
TTTAGATCAAAGGCACATACTATTCCACACATAACTATATATTTTTAACTATTTTATTTATTTTGATAAGGCAAAAGTGGGCCTTATGTTACAATAGTAAAACCGAAAAACACAAATTAGTTACAATATACAATCAATTATCGTCATTTAATTATAATATGAAAGCATAATAGACAAACAACCACCTTATTCATTAATTTAACTCATCATCAAGCAGATACCTCATTATCTAAACTTACTTCATTGAGAATCGCATTAGATAATGGCTTGACGAAGTATTTTTTCACAGCCGAATATTTTAATGCTCGCTCAATATCGTTCGGATCATCTGAGGAAGTCAGCATGAAAATGGAAGTTCTCTTAATGATCTCTTCAGGAAACTTAGAAAATTCATCAAGAAAACCAAAGCCATTCATCTCAGGCATATTAATGTCGAGGAAAATAGCATCGGAAAATTCCTCCTGTTTGCTTTGCATCGTTCTTAAATATACTAATGCTTCAATTGGAGAAGTAAATACATTTATTTTTTCAGCTATCTTAGCTTCTTTAATAATAAATTCTGAAATGTAATTATCCATTGTAGAATCATCTATGAGTAAAATATTTTTCATTTTCATATCTGCTAATAATTAATTGTTTTGATTTGGAATTTGTATGCTAAATTTTGTTCCCATATTCAGTTTCGATTCCAAAGTAATTGTTCCTCCTAGTTTTTCTAGTGTTTCTTTGACAATATACAGACCAAGACCAGAGCCTGTGGACAGTGTAGTAGCCCGATAAAACATGTCAAATACTTTTTCCTTTTTATCATCTGCAATGCCTATACCATTATCCTCGATAGTAATGATTGCATTTTCAATATCGCATTCAACAAAAATACTTACAAAATATTCCTCCTTGGAGGTATCTTTATACTTAATAGCATTAGAGACTATATTATTCAAAACAACATTGAGTCTTTTTTTGTCTGAAATAAATTTTCCTTTCTGATAAATTTCTATTAGAGGCTTTAATTTGTCAGCTCCTTCGGCAAACTTCTGACTGTTTCTTATTTCCTCTAATACCTCTCCAAAATTGATTTCTTCGTTGACCACATCCATTCTAGTATTGCGTGAATAATTCAATATATCTTCAATAAAGCCATCTAATCTTACCACACTGTCCTTGAGCATCTCCATCCTTACCATTTGAGCTGTGTTGCTAGGCTCCTCACTTCTCTTTACAATACCTATTAAACCCAGCATTGATTTTAGCGGAGCCCGCAAATCATGGGAGGCGCTGTAAACAAAACGATCTAACTCAGCATTGCTTTTATATAATTCTTCTACTTTCAGCTCTAATTCTCGCTGTTTTTCTACTAATTTTTCTTCTGCTACTTTGAGTATAGTTGTATCCGTATTTGTACCAAACCAGCGGGTCACTTTGCCTTGATCATCAAAAATAGGCACGGCCTGCGAAAGAAACCAACGGAAACTGCCGTCAGATCCGCGCATGGGATGGACATCTTGCCATCCTTCACCTGACTCCATACCTTGTTTTCTCTTTGCTAAAAATCGTTGCAAATGGTCCGGATGATGCACTTTGTGCCAGCCATCCCCTTTCACCTCTTCAAGTGTGGTCCCACAGTAATCAAGCCAGCGCTGATTATACCAGAAAACACCGTCCTTATCTGCCATCCATGCCTGTTGTGACATGTTATTGGCAAGGGTAGAAAACTCGTCTTATACCCTTTTTCGCCCCGTAATGTCTGAACGGATAGCAACATATTGGTAAGGTTTGCCTTCATCATTCAGAAATGGAACTATAGTAGTATCTACCCAGTATAAAGTTCCATCTTTCTTCCTATTTTTGACTTCTCCTTTCCAAATTTTTCCGCTGCTAATCGTTGCCCAAAATTCATGCATAAATTCTTTAGAATGATAACCCGAGTTAACGATGCGATGATCCTGTCCTATTAATTCGTTACGACAGTATTTTGAGATAGTGCAAAAGTTATCATTGACATACGTAATACTTCCCTTATGATCAGTAATAGCAACCATGGCTGATTCATCTAAGGCATATTTATAATCGTTGGTCTCTTTTAAGCTATTTAGCAACGCTAATTGCATTTTCCGGTTTTCTGAAATGTCCCTGAAGAGAAACACACCGCCAATTATCATTTTACTATCATTATAAATAGGCGCTCCGCTACCATCAATATATATTTTGCTGCCGTCTTTACGTTTTATGACTGTATGACTGCCAAGCCATATTATTTCATTTGCCCGCATTACATCTATCAATGGATTCATTACTTTCGTTTGGGTCTCTTCATTGTGAATTTCGAATAGATCTTCCATAACTCCACCGACACCTTTTCCCTCCTCACATACAGACAGTTCTTGTGCCGCACGGTTAATAAATGTTACAACACCATTAACATCTACAGAAATTACTCCCCAACCCAAACTACTCATTAATTGGTTATACCATACATTCTTTGCAAGCAAAGTGGCTTTAATCCTCCCTTTCTCCTTCAAATTTTGCTTCAAAAGAAAAAACATCAAAATCATTAATGCTAGCACAAAACCTAACAGTAAATAAATCGAACGATAAAAATCCTCACTGCTTTTCAAATAACGATTCTGGCGAATCTTCATTAATCTGGCTTCCTCTGCCTGAATCGTTCCAATAACCCCTGTTACTTTGTTTAAGTAAACTTTCTTCTTGTTCAAAAAATCTAGGTTGTACTTAAGGTCAAATCCTTTTTCTACTGCTCGTCGATTGTCTTTATACAAAAAATAAATCCGCATGTCAACCAGGTTTTTTAAATATTTGACACGCAATACCTGCCGTTTATTGTCCATTACCAAGAGGCCAAGTTCTTTTAATTGCTTGTTTACCTCTTTGTACGCCAATTGCGTCTCCTCTAAAAAAACCGTATGACGATTTATTCTATAGCCTTGATTAGCAATTAAATTGTACTGAACACTTGATTCTATGTGACTTGACTTATCATATACTTGGTGAGTATGTTCTACCCATTTATTGCTTTTTTGCATTGCATATTTGTTCCTTTCAGTTAATATTGCCGAAACAATAATCCCAAGAATGGAGATGATAAAAAGCAAGGTTATTTTATTAGAGGAAGAAAATTTCATAGTTAGGTATAGTAGGCCTAACAAAAATATAGTAAAAAAAAAAGTGATTTAAAAAAAGCTATAATCTAAAAAAAAATCCTTCAGTATAAAAAAAAGTTGCAGTAAACATAAAAAAACAGAGATCTTTAATAAGATATTTTAAAAAAAATATATGATAATTTTTATTAAAACAAATGATTTACAGATGATTAAAATCAACAACATAGCAAATTATATTTATAGATTCTGGATAGAAATTATTTAAAGATTCGAGACAAACAACTCTGTTTGAAAAAAATTAAAAGAACTATTTACAGCAAACGAAAGTCAGCAAATCAAATAGAATAAAACAGAAATTTTTCGCTTTTAAAGTTATTGTGGAATCGAAAGAAACCGATAAAATCAATCAATATTTTGAATCGTATAAGTCGTCCCGTTTATCTCAAATGTAAACCCCACAACGTTCCCCATCAGTTTGTTTCCTAATGGTGATTGTGGAGACAACGCAATAACATTAACG
>CAXBGV010000292.1:0-3639 GCA_963975235.1 uncultured Flavobacterium sp.
GGTAAGTGGGTTAATATTGTTGCACTTCCGTTCAATAATGAAAATTATTCGGTGGAGCATCCAGCTTTAAGTTTTGACGAAAAAACTTTATATTTTGCTTCTGATATGCCTGGTACTTTAGGTTCTTTTGATTTATTTAGTGTTGCTATTGATGGTGAAAATTTTGGAACACCAAAAAATTTAGGGTCAAATATAAATACGGCCAAAAAGGAACAATTTCCTTTTGTATCCAAAGATGGAAAGTTGTATTTCTCATCTGATGGCCATGCAGGTTATGGATTACTAGATGTTTTTGTCGTTGATTTAAATAGTGGTAATTTAGATTTCCCTTCCAATGTGGGGCTTCCTGTTAATTCTGCATATGATGATTTTTCATTTAATATTGATGCTGATACAAAACAAGGTTTTTTTGCTTCGAATAGAGTTGGCGGTAAAGGGAGTGATGATATTTACCAACTAAGCGAACAGAAGCCTTTAATAATTGAAGATTGCAAACAGTTTGTTGAAGGTGTCGTTAGTGATGTGGATACTAAATTACCTTTGAGCAATGCGACGGTTGTGTTGCTAGACGCAAAAAGTGTTGAAGTGTCTAGAATGACTACTAATCTAAAAGGAGATTTTGTTTTTACAGTGAGGTGTGATACAAAATATACTGTGGCTGCAGCTAAAGAAGAGTTTACCAAAGCTGAAAAATCAATTCGAGTAAATAAAGAGAGAGACTTACGTACGGATGCTTCGGTCAGTTTGAAATCTATTGTAGTTTTAAAGAAGGAAGAGGAAGCAGTTGCGCAACTGAAGAAAGAGCAGGAAATTGCATTACAAGAAAAAAAGAAAGCGTTAGAGATAGCCTTAGCTGAAGAGGCTAAAAAAGACAAGGCGACAGCCGCTATTAAAGCTGTTGAACAAGCGAAGCTTGATGAAATAGCTAAAACCAATGCAATTGTAGCTGCTGAGAAAGATGTTATTAAAGTAGATGGACAGCTGATTATTAAAACAGACCCTATTTATTTTGATTACGATTTATGGTACATCCGTAGGGAAACAAGACCTGTTTTAGATAAAGTTATCGATCTTATGAAAAAGCATCCAGCCATGGTTGTCGAAATTGGATCTCATACCGATAATAGAGGTAATGCAAAATATAATTTAGATCTTTCGTCAAAAAGAGCGAACTCTAGCAGAGACTATTTTGTAAAAAATGGCATCGAAGGTAATAGAATCTTGGCAAAGGGATATGGCGAAAGTCAACAAATAATTAAGTGTGAGCCAAGCGAGTCCTGCAGTGAAGAGCAACATGAGCTTAACAGAAGAAATGTATTTACGATCAAAAGTTTATAAATCATCATTTAAATTAGAACAATAAAGGGATGCGTTATGCGTCCCTTTATTTGTTTTTATCCGTGTATAGTTTCGTTTTTACCGTAATTGGTAATAATCGATGTTTCGAATTCAATCCATTCTTTCCAGCGTTTGTCAACATCAACATTGTCAGCATATTTGCGTGCAAAGCCTAAAAACGTAGTATAATGTCCTGCTTCACTAATCATTAAATCACGATAGAATTTGGCTAGTTCTACATCTTTAATGTTTTCAGACAAAACTTTAAAACGTTCACAGCTTCTTGCCTCAATCATTGCCGAGAACAGTAAGCGTTCGCATAAAGCGTCATTGCGGCTACCATCTTTTTTCATGAATTTGAATAATTCATTTACGTAATGATCTTTTCGTTCACGGCCTAAACTCAATCCTTTGCTTTTGATCAAGTCATGCACCATTTGTAGGTGCTCTAATTCCTCTCGTGCAATTATCATTAATTCTGTGACTAATTCTTCTTTTTCAGAATTTTGTGTGATCAAACTTATGGCGTTCGATGCTGCTTTTTGTTCACACCAGGCGTGGTCTGTCAAAATTTCTTCAATATTTGATTCGACTATGTTTACCCATCTGGGATCAGTTACAAGTTTTAATCCTAACATGTTATTGTTTTTTATAAGTACAAAATTAGTGTTTTCTGATGTAATTTCAGAAAATAGAATGTTAATGCTTATTTATTATAATCTGGGCGTGCCACCAAAAAAATGGCGAAAGCAACATCGTATTGAGCCATTTTTTGTTGTCGGGCTATGCGTTTCAATCTTTTATGAGCTAGAAATAGCCCATAAAAGGATTTTCACTGCTATCCCTCACGCACACTTGGGTGCACAACATTAAAAATAAATAGTAGAGTTCTCTAAATTTCGTGCTCAAATTTTTATTACGTGCTAATTTCATTAAAATAGCCTTATTTTGTAGCACTAACTCTTTATCTAAAAAATAGTGGAATCACTCCTAATTATTGGTTTTGTTTGGCCAGAACCCAATTCTTCTGCTGCTGGCGGGCGAATGATGCAGTTGATATCTATATTTCAGCAGCAGGGATTTGCAATTACCTTTGCGAGTCCAGCGCAAGACAGTGATTTTATGGTAGACTTGAACGCTTTTGATGTAGAAAAAAAATCGATTAAATTAAACTCTGACAGCTTTGATGTTTTTATTAAAGACTTAAATCCTGCAGTAGTCGTGTTCGATCGCTTTATGATCGAAGAACAATTTGGTTGGCGTGTCGTCGATAACTGTCCTGAAGCATTACGCATATTAGATTCTGAGGATTTGCATTGCTTGCGTCTTGCAAGGCAAAAGGCATTTAAGGACAAACGGTTATTTTTAGTAGACGATATAATAGATGAGGAAGTAGCCAAACGCGAAATTGCTAGTGTTTTGCGTTGCGATATGACACTTATGATTTCTCAATATGAGATAGCGGTACTGCAGGATATCTTCAAGATAGGTAGTTCTTTATTGTTTTATTTGCCTCTTTTATTGAATGAAGCGGAACTCCCTATTCAGGCTGATTTAAAAACTTATCAGGAAAGGTCTGATTTTGTTTTCATTGGCAATTTTTTGCATGAACCCAATTGGAATGCAGTACAATACCTAAAGGAAACAATATGGCCACTAATTAGAAAGCGATTACCAACCGCTATTTTAAATATTTATGGAGCATATCCTTCCCAAAAAGTAATGCAATTACATAACGTTAAGGAAGGCTTTATTATTCATGGTCGTGTAGAACAAGCTAGTAAAGTTGTTATGCAAGCACGTGTTGTTTTAGCGCCTCTACGTTTTGGTGCAGGAATTAAGGGAAAATTAATCGAAGCAATGCAATATGGAACGCCAAGCATTACAACTTCAATTGGGGCGGAAGCCATGCATGGCGATCTACCTTGGAACGGAGCTATATGCGATGATCCAAACGAATTTGCAGTTAGTGCCGTAGCTGTTTATGGCGATGAGGCACTCTGGGAAGATGCACAAAAAAAGGGTGTGCATCTTTTGCAACTGTGCTACTCAAGAAAACTTTTTGAAGATGATTTTAGAAATGCTGTCAAGAAATTGCAAAATGACTTGGTACAACATAGGAAATATAACTTCCTTGGACAGCTTTTGCACTACCACACAACAAGAAGTACAAAGTACATGTCCAAGTGGATTGAAGAAAAGAACAAATAAAGGGGATAAGAATACGCTTTTTATTCTTTAAATGGTCATTATTGGTCGGTGTCTAAGGACGTAGCATAAACATACTTTATCAGAATAATT
>CAXBGV010000293.1:0-3596 GCA_963975235.1 uncultured Flavobacterium sp.
GCGTTAGTTGATAAGAAAAATACGTTATCATATCCTCCAGATGCAATAACCACAGCATGAGCTGAATGTCTTTCTATTTCTCCTGTAACTAGATGACGAGCGATAATTCCTCTTGCTTTACCATCTACAACCACTAAATCTAGCATTTCATGACGGTGGTACATTTTTACCTTACCACGACCTATTTGACGGTTCATAGCAGAGTAAGCTCCAAGCAATAATTGTTGCCCTGTTTGTCCTTGTGCATAAAAAGTACGAGAAACTAATGTTCCTCCAAAAGAACGGTTGTCTAGTAATCCACCATATTCACGTGCCAATGGAACTCCTTGAGCCACACACTGGTCGATAATATTAGTCGAAACTTCAGCTAAACGATATACGTTTGCCTCACGAGCACGATAATCTCCTCCTTTTACAGTATCATAAAATAAACGGAAAACAGAGTCACCGTCTCCTTTATAGTTTTTTGCAGCGTTAATACCACCTTGTGCAGCAATAGAGTGCGCACGACGTGGTGAATCTTGAAAACAAAACGCTTTTACGTTGTATCCTAATTCAGCTAAAGTTGCAGCAGCAGAGCTACCAGCTAATCCTGTCCCAACAACGATAATATCTAAATTACGTTTGTTAGCAGGGTTTACTAAATTAATATGATCTTTATAATTTGTCCATTTGTCCGCGATTGGACCGTTTGGAATTTTTGAATCTAGTGCCATTATAATTGAATATTAATGATTGAAATGATGAAATAATGCAATGAAAATGAAACCGAAAGGAATCAGAATTGCAAAACCTAATCCGAAATTTTTTAAACCTCTTGAATACTTGTTATTGAATCCAACGGATTGAAATGAAGAACTAAAACCATGTTGCAAGTGTAAAGACAATAATACGAAAGAAACACAGTACACTGCTGTACGAATCGGGTTTTCGAATTTATGTACCAACTCAGGAAAGTATCTTGTTTCGTCTAGTGGAGAAAACTCTACATACTTGTAAACCATCTCTGGAAACCAGAAGTCGACAAAGTGCAAAATTAAAAAAGCCAACACAACTAAACCAGTAATGATCATATTTCTAGACATCCATGAAGCTGCAGCACCACCATTGTAATTTACATACGAAATTGGTCTTGCTTTTCTATTTTTTAAATCCAAGACGATTCCCATAATGAAGTGGAAAATTACTCCAACGATCAAAATCGGCTGAATAACAAATTGCACTAAAGGATTATTACCCATAAAATGGGAGATAGAATTGAAAGTGTCGGCGCTAAAAACCGAAGTCATATTGATAAAAAAATGCTGTGCTAAAAACAACATCAAAAAAAGTCCTGAAAGAGCCATTGCAACTTTTTTTGCTATTGACGATTTCAATAATTCAGATTTTGCCATAAGATTTTATAATTTGTTTTAAAATATTACAAAAATAAAGCAATTACATTTGAACTACAACCTTTTCGTTCTTATTTATAATCATTTTAAAGTGTTTAAATAAACTAAAAATTAAACGAATGCTTAACAACAATTTAAACTACAATCGTGTTAAAAAAACTAAAGATATAAGCTCAAGGATTCTTAAAATATCTTCAACAAATACTAAAGAAAACACTTTTAAATTTTGATTACTTAATTTTTGAGGGCATTTAAATTAAAATTCTACAAATAGACAAAGTTCATAGTTTGGAACAACTACTAAATAAAAGTGGTTTTCTATTCTATTATCGTGTTAAACAAAGTCTGTCTATTAAGAGAAAACAACCTTATTAACGGTTTTTACATCACAACCTAAGCTGTTATGCAAAATCATGCCATATAAATTTTCACAAATTCTTTACTCAAACTAAAAAATCTAACTTATGGCAGTACAGTTAACCACTATCTAGATGTAGATCTTACTAACAATAGTAAGGAACTAGAAGCAACATTAACTAAACTTTTCCATGTACTGCTGTACAATCAAATCTGTATTTTCATTTCGCTTTTTTTGTTCTAAGTGAATCGGTGGGGTTGCTCTTACTTCACAGTTTTTTACAGCACAAGTTTCGCAAGTCACTCCTACCAATTCCTTCTTGATGATTCCGCTGTCGATAAACTTAAATTTCTTTTTCATGGCGGCACTCATTAAAATTCCGACAGAAATACTCCTTAAATGATCTTTTTTAAACGGATCTAAAGTAGCAGACGAAAATACCAAATACTCATTATTACTATTATCATAACGGGATATTTGCGCGCTAAAGAAATGTTCTTTTTTCTCTGCAATAGCCGACTCAATGGTACGTATGGAAATCCACCTACGACAGTAATGTTCATTCATCTCATTAGCACGAGGTTCTTGCTGGTGTGTAATATGGAGTTCTTTTTTTATTTGATATGAATCAGAACCCAATTTGTGTGACAACCTCAGAAAAAACAAATTCTTTAATTGAAAATCCTTCGGTAAAATATTAGTCAATCGCTGATAAAATGATTCAGGTGAAACATTAAACTGATTCATTAAAGTGATCATCTCCTCCGCTTTAGGATGCGTTTTAGATAAAAAAACATTCAAATCATCAATTAACTTTTTTCTAGGAAGTAATAAAGCGCCTGCAAAATAAGAGGCATAGAAATTATTTAAAACCTGATCAAAATTATCGAATTTTATCCAACTAAAAGTAAACAGACGATCTTTGATTTCTAAGTAATTATAGGCAATCTCTTTAGCTAAAATAAAAGCCTTTTGCTGCTCATCTATTTCTAATGAAAGTAGTAAAGTTTTACTTTTGGGAACAAAAATAGAGCGCAAATCTCCTAGCTCTTCTTGCTCGGAAAAAACAAGCTCTTTTATAGTATATCCGTATTCCTCTTTTAAAATTGCTGCTAACTCCTCGAGCGATATTTTGTTATTAATATCGATATGGAAAGCTTTGGAAAAATCAATGACTTTATCTTCTAAGTCTTCAAAATAATTATTGTGTGCTTCTTGATACGAACGCAATGCAGCCAGAAAAAAACTTTCTCTACTTAAGTTATAATGCTGTGCAATCTCAATTATTGTACTAATAAAAGCATTTACCTTAGCTGGAGCATTAGCAATAATATCAATTAAATCATTTTCTTGTATCCCAAAAATATCTAATGGAATTTCTTTAAGTATTCCCGATTTTAAGATTTCTCCAATTGGAGCCAAATTATTATCGAGTTTTAGCGATACCATATGATCATAGGAAACCTCTAGCTTTTCAGCCAAAAGAATAATCTTATCTGTCTTGGGATACTTCTTTCCTTTTTCTATCTCATTCAAATACGATTTTGATAGTTCAGTAATTTTGGCTAAGCCAAATAAAGAAAGATCTTTGTTCGTACGCGCTTGCTTGAGCTTAAGCCCAAAAATTAACTTGATATAATCCTTTTCCATATTCATGTTTCAAATATACGTTAAAAATCAAAATGACCTTAAAAAGTAATTTTTACATCAGCATAAAACCATAAGCAACTCAACCAAAAACAAAAATCCAATTTTACAGTTTTCCAATAAAATTATCCGATTCTTAACTAGAAACAATTTAATCTTAGTATTTTTGAGTAATTAAAAGTAAAAACAACATTACT
>CAXBGV010000294.1:0-3594 GCA_963975235.1 uncultured Flavobacterium sp.
GCTTGATCATTTTCGATAACTTTTCCGTCGTACTTTAATGTCCAACCTAAAGTGCGTGTTGTAATAAGGAGTTGAGACAACTCACTTATAAGGCGATTTTGAGCATTTGTTTTCAAAGTCGATTTAGCAATTTTTTTTGCTAAACTAGCCTTAACAGACGCATTAATTTTGTTATAATCATCACCAGTAAAAGGATTTAATTTACTCTGCTCTACGTCATAAAACTTAATATCGGGATTAATTTTAATTTCCTCTTTTGGGATGTATAATATCGAAATGGTTTTATTCGCTTCATCAATATCGTATTTCATTAGATGCAAATCATACGCCACCGAAACATCGGCATTGACAACCACCAAGGCTTTTTTGTCGAAGGAAACCATCCCCATCAAGTACTTCTCTTGGTTTTTGTAAGTGATCACCTCAGAGAAATGACCTTCGGTAACAATTAATTTACCGACATTAAGAATTTGTTGCTGGATCAAACCTGCGCCATCTACTGTAGTTGAGTCATCGGATTTCTTAAAATCACAAAACTTAAACAATAGTACTACTGTCGCAATCAAACCAATAAATATCAGGAATCTCTTTAACATAATTAAAATTTCATAAATGAATATTGTGCAACTATTTTGGCAATTGATGCTCGCAGTTTAGATTCAAATTTTAAATGACTCTCAGACTGCAAATTGAAAGATCGATGCTGCAATGATTTTTGAATTGAAGCTACCGCTATCATTGTTTCCTTAGTATGCGGCATGATAGTAGCCTCTACAAAACGTTCCCAAATATAGTCAATTGCAACTTGATTTGGGTGCAACATATCTGCATTATAAAAACGATAATCACGCAATTCGTCCATCATTATTTCATAGCTAAGAAAGTAGCTAACACCATCCTTTTCTGTTTGTAAAACATTATGTAAAGCACTAAACAAATGTGATTTACTTAGTTGGTTTTCTACAAATCCGTCTTTTATATGACGTACTGGTGATATTGTAAAAATAAAAGAGACTGAAGAATTTATAGAACGAATCATTTCGATTGTGTTGGCTATGCTTTCCTGCATCAAAGTGATTGAAAGCAACTCTTTATCAAATTGTTTTTGAGGAACTTTATGACAATTGGCCACTATTTGTTTACTTTGTTGGGATCGATATACCCATGCTGTGCCATATGTGATGATGATGTGAGATGCTTGAACAACTTTTCGTCTCGTACTGTCTATTAATTCGTTAATAGATGCTAAAAATAAAATTTTATCAGGATTAGAAAGCTGCGAGTGCAATTCAAAACAGTGCCATTGCTCATTGTGAAAAAAAATATCGTGTTCCGTAAAGTAAATGTTCCCAACGATTCGAATTAGTAATTTCTCGATGGAAATAGGATTAAAAATGATCCCAAAAGGATTACAATCGTTTTGAAATTTATAATAATCAAATTTAGAAGACATGTTTTCAGCAAAGCAAGAACCCAAAGACACCATCTTTGCACTGTAATCGATTGGATAATTACTTAACGAAATGGGTATTTGGGTTCTGAATTGCATTAAATTATGCTGTATTTTTATTCGTAAATATATTCGAATTTCAAGTATCCTAAGTTCCTTTTTTCATTTTCAGTGACCTGTTCCGTAGGGTAGCCATCGGCATTATATTTAAAATTGCTCTTATACATTTTTGCTGATGATAGTACTTGATCCTCTATGCTGTTTGTAATGCTGTTTTCGACTACAGATAATACACTATTATTCACTGAAACTAATTCATTTTGATTTAACAATTTGGCAAACCCCTGAATTGTGTGATACGGATTTTTATTACTATCGTATTCAAAACTCGTAACAATTTTAGTTATTATGCCCTCCGTCTCTACAACATCTAAAACTCTGCTATCTTTCACTAAATTCCCATTCTCGAAAGAGAGAACTCCATGAAATTGCCTTATTTGTACTTTCGTATCATTGGTTACAAAATGCTCGTATGAAACTGATCCATCCGTATTGTGTACATATTTAGTGAACGATGCATCTGACGACTGAACCTCAACTAATTTCTCACTGTCATACGTAAAAACAGTACTCACTTGGGTTTGATCGCTTTTATTCGTTCTCACGATTTTAGTGATTAGACCCTCTGTGTAGGTATATTCCAAATGTTCCTCTGCATTGTCTGTCCATACAATTTGATTGTCTTTGTGAGTAAATATAGTGGTCAACTTAGTACCATCGTCAAAAGTCTCTACAAGTTCTGTAATTAATTTGGCTTCGTTTTTTTTATCATTTGCGCAAGAATAAAAAACAACTAACATTATCGATAAAACACAACCTTTAATTATTTTATTCATGTTCTTTATTTTTGAAATCGCTAAGCCAAATTTAAAAAACGTATTGGCTCACAACATACTGCAAAGTTACAAAATCTATACCTTCTTGTTTTAACCCTTGATAATTTCGTTTTTTATTGCACGAATTCGATTGCCTTTGCCAAAGCCTCAGGAATCCCCGCTACATTTTTACCTCCTGCAGTCGCAAAAAACGGTTGTCCGCCTCCACCACCTTGAATAAATTTACCCAATTCACGAACGACAAGTCCTGCATTTAGATTTTTGTCAGCAACTAATTCTTTCGAAATGTAACAGCTCAACATTGGTTTTCCTTCTTCGGCTGTAGCCAAAACTAAAAACATATTATTTCCTAAAGTCCCTAATTCGTAAGCTAAATCTTTAGCCCCTTCAGGATTTAAGTCTACTTGTTTAGCCAAGAATTGAATTCCGTTGATTTCTTGGATTTCTTTAGCCAAGTCGCCTTTCATATTTTTAGCCTTGTCTTTCAACAAGCTTTCTAATTGTTTTTTCAACTTCGCATTATCGTCTTGCAAAGCCACTACAGCTTTTAAAGTATCTTGTGGATTTTTAAGCGAAAGTTTAATTTCGCTCAACAATTCTTCTTGATTTGCAAAGTGCTTTTTAACCGCATCAGATGTTATTGCTTCAATACGGCGAATTCCTGCTGCCACAGCACCTTCAGATACAATCTTGAAAGACCAGATTTCAGCAGTGTTTTTCACATGGATTCCTCCACACAATTCCATACTGTCTCCAAATTTAATTGCACGAACTGAATCTCCGTATTTCTCACCAAATAAAGCCATAGCACCTTCTTCTACCGCTTGCGCAAAAGGAATGTCTCTACGCTCAATTAACGGCAATTGTTCTTGGATTCTTGCGTTTACAAAATCTTCTACTTGTTTTAATTCCTCATCAGTTACTTTTGCAAAATGCGAAAAGTCAAAACGTAAATTATTTGGTGTAACCAAAGATCCTTTTTGCTCTACATGTGTTCCTAAAACCGTGCGCAAAGCCAAATGCATCAAGTGGGTAGCCGAGTGATTTTTTGAGGATAATGCTCTTAAATCAGTGTCTACTTTTGCAACAAAACTAGCGTTTACATTTTCTGGTAATTGCTTAGCAAAATGTAAAATCAAGTTGTTTTCTTTTTTGGTATCAATAATTTCGATGGATTCGTTAGCCGAAACTAGAGTCCCTTTATCTCCTACTTGTCCTCCTCCTTCAGGATAAAAAGGAGTAGCATCA
>CAXBGV010000295.1:0-3564 GCA_963975235.1 uncultured Flavobacterium sp.
AAAAACAAACCGCGGTAACTGCTTACAATATGACAATGTTAAATGACAGCGAAAACATAAGCCTTGATATTCAGCAAGGATTAGTAAATGAAGCGGTCTATGTTGGTAATGACGCTAGTTTAGAAATGAAAAGATCTGTTATCTCCGGTTTTAACCCGGCAGTTATTCTAAGTAAGGACATACAAATAGATGATAAAAACTTGAACAAAATTAAGTTTGAAGAAATGTATTTCAATCTTTGTAAAGGAAATATTTTTACAGAGAATAGACAAGATAATTCAGATCTAGAAAATTGGTATGGAAATAGTTTCTTTAATAATGTTTTTGCACAAAGCAGTAATAAAGAATCATTCATCGACATTGCAAATCCTAAACGTCCAGATTTTAGATTAAATATCGGTAAAATAACTGCATCTTTTAAGTAACTTATTAGTTAGTAGTTTTATATTATGTCAAAAAATTGATGGTAACTTCATCAATTTTTTGTGTTTTTAGATAGGTAAACCAAGAAGAGATCGCAAGATCAGTAGCATATGATTAAAAATTATTTTTACGTCTTTTTGTTTGTGTTTTTAGGCACAAAGCTCTCCTATGGTCAGTTAATAATTGCCAAACCCACTTTCGTTTTTTCTCAAGCTTGTGCAAATCCTGTTTTCAACACTTTTGAAGTTCAAATTAATTTCTCGGTTAACCCATCTTTAAGCCCTACTAATCAATTCGTAGTAGAGCTATCTGATCGCAATGGTGATTTCTCCTCGGCTACAATAGTGTACACTACAGCTGTTGGTGAGATTACCTCTAGTGGTCAAAAAGTTAATATATCTTTTCCAACAAATACATCAGGAGAGAGTTATCAATTACGTGTAAAAAGTACGGTTCCAGCAGTTACGGGATCAAGATCGGATGTTTTTGCTGCCTACTATAAAGCGCATGATGAACCATTTACTATTAATAATTCTGTAGCTACAGCCACTTATTGTACAGGCGGAAGTTACATTCTGAGTATTGATCCAGAGGGAAATGGTGTTGTTAATTCTCCTTTAAAATATCCATCTTTAACCTACAATTGGTTTAGGGATAATGGAGTAGGTTTACCTAGAACATTGCTTCTGTCAGCGGGTCCAGCTAACTACACCGTAACTCAACCCGGAACTTACTACGCAGAAACTAATTATGGCTCATGCACTACTGATTCCTTTTCTAATAGAGTACAAGTTTCGTCCTCAACAACTACAGCCTCTGCTTCCATTTCCTCAAGTAAAGGCAACCCTTTTTGTGCAGCTCAAGGAGCTACTACTTTGAGTGTTGGTCCCGGAAACACCTATCAATGGTTCAAAGACGACGTTGCAATTACAGGGGCT
The DNA here is from genome assembly GCA_963975235.1 of uncultured Flavobacterium sp. Taxonomy (GTDB): domain Bacteria; phylum Bacteroidota; class Bacteroidia; order Flavobacteriales; family Flavobacteriaceae; genus Flavobacterium. The sequence goes on from CAXBGV010000295.1 coordinate 1,362, forward strand.
ACCAGTCAAAATTACCAAGCAAACGCTGCAGGTAAATATTCAGTAAGAGTAGATTACGGCGGATGTCAAGCAAACGCTACAATCCAACTCCAAGAGTTTAAGATTGTAAGTAGTATTGATGCACAGGCGACTACAAATCTAAACGTAGGGGAACAACTTGATGTCACAGTAACTACTGATGCAACTTCACCCAACTATCAATGGTTTTTGAATAGTAAACCAATAAACAATGCAACTTCAAAAACATATTCTGTTACAAGTACGGGAAATTATAAGGTTGTAATTACTCAAGCGGGCTCTTGTACGATGACTAATGAATTGCCTTTTGTAGTTAATTTTATCAATAGTCCTGTTGTTAATGGAGATGTTGTCAATGTACCAAATCTTATTAGTCCTAATGGTGATGCGATAAATGATACTTGGATTATCCCACAGGAGTTTACCGCCGGATCTGGTACCAAAGTTCTAATAATAAGTTCAAATGGTGAAGTTGTTTTACAAACAGATAACTATCTAAACGATTGGCCGAGTACAACAATCGATTTTAAAAATATAAATCCAGTCTATTACTATATTATTACTACTACAGATAATAAAGTAATTAAAGGGTCTATAACAGTAATAAAGTAGCATGAAAAAAAATTTACTTTTTGTAATTTTATTTTATATCATAATACCACCACTCTATTCTCAGAACACTAATTCTGGTGATGGAGTTGTGTCGTTTTCATTACCTGTTAGAAATTCTTTAAAGTACAATTTGTATGTAATCAATCCTGCATTTAGTTTTGTTAGGCAAAACGCATCTTATGCTACATTTTACAATAAAAGACAATGGGTCGATTTTCAAAACCCACCACAAACCTATTTATTTAGTTACTCAGGCAGGTTTGCCGAGAACGAAGGTCTGGCAATAGGTGTTTTTCAGCAGAATTACGGTTTGTTAACCACTTTTGGTGGTATAGTAAATTTTGCTCATAATGTGGTGCTTCAAGAAGACAGCAACTTAACATTTGGATTAAATGTCGGAGCTTTTAAAAGCGGATTAAATACAGGTAAAGTTATTGTCAATATTTCGGATCCATCACTTGATAATGTTCCTTCAAATATGATTTTGGCAGCCAGTCCTGGAATCAATTATGGAAATGGTTTTTTTGATTTAGGTCTTGCCTTTACCAATTTAGCCGCATACAATTTCACTAATTCTCAGATGATAAATGATGATCCTGAGAGAGGATTACAGGCACATGTGATGTATAATGGTTATATCGATAGTTACGGTTTCTTCGATAAAAGTAAATTCTCGACCCTAGTACGTTCTCAATTCAAAAAAGATAAAACAGTAATCTCTGGTCTTGCTATGTTAACCCTGGCTCAAGGTGCTTGGGTACAAGCTGGCTATAACAATTTATATGGTATCTCAGGTGGTCTTGGTATCAATATTACTCCAAAAATTTCAATAGAATATAATTACGAACGCGGTTTAGGTAATCTTACTAATTTCGGTGCTTCTCACGAATTTGTAATTGCGTATAAATTTAAAAGTAAAACTTATTATTACGGCGATGATGAGGAAGTTGGTGCATTATTAGCTCCTAGTAATCGTCCTAGGCCTATTAGATCTAATACAACAGTTGCTAAAGTCGAAACTAAAAAACAAGTTTCAAACCCAACAGCAGAAAACGAGGATAAAGTTACGGCAGATGCCGCTGCTCGAGCCAAATTACTTGCAGATTCAAAAGCCAAAGCCGATGCTGCAGCTGCTGCACGTGCGGAATTGGTTGCAGCTGCTAAGGCAAGAACGGATGCTGCTGCAGCAAATAGAGACAAATTAATAGCTGATGCCAAAGCGAAAGCCGATGCTGCAGCTGCAGAAAGAGCAAAGTCAATTGCTACTGCTAAAGTTGTTACTTCAAATACAAATGAAAACGCTGAAGCTGTTGCCAAAGCCAAACTTGCTGCGGATGCTAAAGCAAAAGCCGATGCCGAAGCTGCTGAAAGAGCGAAACTAGCTGCAGATGCGAAAGCGAATGCCGATGCCGATCCTGTTGCCAAAGCGAAACTAGCTGCAGATGCCAAAGCGAAAGCGGATGCTGAAGCTGCTGAAAGAGCCAAACTTGCTACTGATGCTAAAGCGAAAGCCGATGCCGAAGCTGCTGAAAAAGCCAAACTTGCTGCAGATGCTCAAGCAAAAGCCGATGCC
>CAXBGV010000296.1:0-3537 GCA_963975235.1 uncultured Flavobacterium sp.
ATAATTCGACTGCTGATCCTGAGGTACCAAAACCTGCTAATCTAGCCGATTGAATGTTATCTTTCATCAATACATCGATTCCAATCGCTTCAATTTTTTCTTTTAAAGCCATTGCTAAAATTTCACTTCCTGAAAACACTTTCATTAATCCCATGGTACGCTATTTATATTATTTTTCGTTTTCTTCGTTTTCTTCTTCAATATCTTCTTCTTCATCCTCTTCTATTTCGAATAAGAAAGGCTCTTCCATCATTTTATCAGCAAGGCTATCTATTCGATCTGAAAGGTTTTCAGAAAAGATAATTCGTTGCGTTCTAGCGATACTATTAGAAATGCGCATGATTTTAGTTTCATGACGTAATTTTAAAATAGCATCAGCATCATCAATAATAAACATTTTTAGACGGTTTACATTGTATCCCGCTGTGCTAAACATATCATTCAATTTAGCAGGCGTACCAATTAAAACATCTATGCCTCCGGAAATAAAATTTTTATCATATTCCATATCCCCTTTTTCATGTACCCCATAAACAGTTAGGTCAGTATGTTTGCCAAATTTTTCGAAAAGAGCACTCATTGCAAGTACTTTCTCTTTGCTTTCAACCATAATTAAAGCTCTTGGTGATTGCTCGCCTTCTTTTACTAATTGCTGAATAACATTGATAACAATAGTTGTTGTTTTTCCGCTACCTGCTGCTGATATAATAATACAATCTGCTCCACTTTTTAAAGTCGAAAAAGTCTCTTGTTGCATCGCATTTGGCTCAATTAAGCCGTTTGCTATTAGTGATTCCTTGAGGCCTTCGTTTATTTTTTTTAGTTTCATTCTTTATTATTGAAAGATTAAGATATCAATAATTGCCACGCTAAGGCTTTACTATTGAATTTTCATAATCATTAATTTATTTACTATTATTTAGAAGCAAAAAGCTTCACATCATTCTCAGAAATTTGGCTTCCACCAAGAATAATGAGTCGTTCTACCACATTGCGGAGTTCTCTAATATTTCCTGTCCAATCGTATTCTTGTAAAAGACGGATCGCATCAGCAGAGAATTTCTTAACGGCATTTCCTTGCTCAGATGCAATTTTATCTGCAAAATGTGCAATTAACATCGGTATATCATCGCGTCTGTCATTTAGCGAAGGCACTTTAATCAATATGACCGCTAATCGGTGGTACAAATCCTCACGGAAACGACCTTCGGCAATTTCGGTTTTCAAATCTTTATTTGTAGCGGCTACAACACGCACATCTACTTTTATATCCTTGTCAGCACCTACTCTAGTAATCATGCTTTCCTGCAATGCGCGCAACACTTTGGCTTGAGCCGAAAGACTCATATCACCAATTTCGTCTAAGAAAATTGTTCCTTTATCTGCTGCTTCAAACTTACCTGCTCTGTCTTTTACAGCTGAAGTAAATGCTCCTTTTACGTGCCCAAATAGCTCACTTTCTATTAACTCAGATGGTATTGCTGCACAATTTACTTCGATTAAAGGAAAACTAGCTCGATCACTTTTTTCATGTAATTGGTGTGCTACTAGTTCTTTTCCGGTTCCGTTAGGTCCTGTGATTAAAACTCTAGCTTCGGTTGGTGCGACTTTATCAATCATTACTTTGATATGACCAATCGCTTCACTCTCACCAATCATCTCGTAATTTTTGCTAACTTTTTTCTTCAGAATTTTATTCTCAACAACAAGCTGCTTTTTATCTAAAGCGTTTCTAACCGTGTTTAATAAACGGTTTAAATCTGGTGGTTTAGATATGTAATCAAACGCACCTAATCGCATGGTATTGATGGCCGTTTCCATATCTCCGTGACCGGAAATCATTACGATTGGAATTTCGGGTTTTATTTTTTTTACAGCTTCTAGCAACTCTACACCATCCATTTTTGGCATTTTGATGTCGCAAAGTACTAAGTCGTAATCATTGTTCTTTATTTTTTCGAATCCTAAAATACCGTCTTCGGCGTCTTCGACTTGATAGCTATCGTTTTCTTCTGAAAGTATTTTTGTTAACACTCTTCGAATTGCTGCTTCGTCTTCTATTATAAGTATTTTTGGCATCTGTTTTTGTTTTAATCGTTAGTAGCTGTTATCGAATTGATTCTCCAAGTACAAAACCATCTTGGCAATCTAGCCCTGATAGAGCCGATATCCTCGCGATCCCGTTTTTTAGGGAGCGTGAGATAAAGGCGAAAGCAGGTACTTTGTAAATTGACAAAAACCAAGCCATTCGCTCCTAAGCCTTTTGTTTTAATACTGAAGCCATTTATATAACTCTTTCCATGTTGGTTTTTTACCGTACATTAAAATTCCGATACGATATATTTTGGCTGCAAACCAAACAACAGCAAAAAATGTAGCGAAAAGTAAGGTTACTGAGATTGCGACTTGCCACAAAGGTACGCCAAATGGTATTCGCATAAGCATTACAATAGGCGATGTTAGCGGAATCATTGAAAAAACAACTGCAATAGTACCATGAGGATCATTGACTACACTAAAAAAACCAACGTAAACACTTAACATTAAAGGCATAATTACAGGCAAGAGAAATTGCTGAGAATCGGTTTGATTGTCTACAGCTGCTCCAATAGCTGCATAAAATGAACTGTACAAGAAATAACCTCCTACAAAATAGATTAAAAAAGAGAGTAAAATCGTTGCTATTGGCAAATTCCATAACTCTTTGATATACATTTGGGCTGCTCCTGCAAAACTGTTTTGTGCTTGCTGCATCGCCTCAGGAGATACTCTAGCTGTAGGTGACGCATTGATTCCGAAGAAATATGAGGCAGCAAACATTAAGGAAAGCCCCAGCAGTGCCCATATTAAAAATTGTAAAATGCCGGCTAGTGAAGTTCCTACTATTTTACCAATCATGAGCTGAAAAGGCTTAACCGAAGAAATAATAATTTCGATAATGCGATTGGTTTTTTCCTCGATTACAGAGCGCATAACCATGTTACCATAAATAATAATGAACATCATAATGAGATAACCAAAACCTCCTCCTATTGCGATTTTGATCTCATTGAGGCCTTTCATACTTTGCTCACCTGATGCTTTTGTTAAACTGATGTTTACTTTTGATTGTGCTTTTTGAATGGCTAGCGTGTCTAAATTTGCGTTCTCAAGATTAAGATTCGTTATTTTTGTCGCGATAACATCTTGGATATTCTCGATAAATGAAATACTAGGACTGCTGTTTGATACGAATTGAATTTTAGTTTCAAACTCACTTATTGCTGTCGCTTGTGGAATAATTAATAAACCATCATATCCCTCGCTAATAATACTATCCTTTAGAAACTTAGTATCTACAGCAGATAAATCTAAATAGTTATAAGCTCCTTTTTTGCTGTTTTGAGCGGTAAAGTTTTTGACAAACAAGCCTGATTCATCGTGAATTGCTATTTGCTTTGTATCGGCTTTCATAGAACTTAAATATCCTACAAAGGCTGCGATACCAACAAATAGCAGCGGACTAAGAAAGGTCATGACGATGAAAGACTTGTTGCG
>CAXBGV010000297.1:0-3534 GCA_963975235.1 uncultured Flavobacterium sp.
ACTTAATTATTCTTGGATTCAACTAACTTTTTTTCTGCTTTTTTCACATAAAATATATTTTACAAGCAATTGTTAATCAGACACTTGTGTTTTTTATTTTATAATTGCTAGTTTTTTTAAATCCATAATTGCTTGTCGGTCGTAAATGACAGTATAAAACACTTAAAATTACAATTATGAAAACTAGAAAATTTTTATCAGTAGCGCTTTTCGCTTTAGTATTTGGAGCAACTTCATTTGCACAAAAAACAGTTATGGTAGGTGGTGCAGCAATGTATCCTACTAAAAACATCGTTGAAAATGCAGTTAATTCTAAAGACCATACAACATTAGTTGCTGCTGTAACTGCTGCTGACTTAGTAGCTACTTTAAAGTAAAGGACCATTCACCGTTTTTGCCCCAACAAATGCGGCTTTTGATAAATTGCCAGAGGGAACTGTTGGTACTTTATTGAAACCAGAAAATAAAAAAATGTTACAAACAATTCTTACCTACCATGTAGTTGCAGGAAAAATGAATGCTTCTGATATTGCTGCTGCAATCAAAAAAGGAAAAGGTAAAGCAACATTGAAAACAGTTAGTGGTGGTACATTGACTGCTTGGATGAAAGGAAAAGATTTGTATATCACAGATGAAAAAGGTGGTATGTCTATGGTTACCATTGCAGATGTTAATCAATCTAATGGCGTAATTCACGTTGTTAATGCTGTGTTGTTACCAAAAAGTTAGTTTTTTTTTTACAGTTGATTTTTTTTTAGAAGGTTCTACTTAATTTATTAGGTAGAACCTTTTTGCAAATAAAAATGCCAATTCTTAAGTAGAATTGGCATTTTTGAGTATTTAAACTATGTATTATCTTAAACTTGCACCAAGTTCTGTTTCGAAGTTTTTTTGCAATTTCCCCATGATTTTATCAATTTGAGAATCTGTCAAAGTTTTAGTATTATCTTGAATAATAAAACTCAATGCATAGGATTTTTTTCCCTCTCCAAGATTAGCACCTTCGTAAACATCAAATAAATTAATCTCTTTTAGTAATGATTTCTCAGTTTGACGTGCTACGTTATATATTGCGTCATAGGTAATATTTTGATCAAGTAACAATGCTAAGTCACGTCGTACTTCGGGATATTTAGGAATATCAGTATACTTTACTTTATTAGTTGTCGATTTTATTATTATGTCCCAATTAAAGTCTGCGTAAAATACTTCTTGTTTGATTCCAAAGTGCTTTAGTATTGATTTTTTTACCACTCCAAATTCGACCAAAGCATTATGACCGCTTCCAATAGCGATTCCTTCTGAAAACACATCTGAAGTCGCGGGGCTATTTTGTGTTTTTTGAATTCCAAAACGACTTAAAATTGCATCCACATATCCTTTGAATAAGAAAAAATCAGATGGTTTTTGAGAAGTAGTCCAAGTCTCTCCATTTTTGTATCCAGTAAGTAGCAATGTTAAATGCTTGCGTTCTTCAAAACCAGATAATAGTTTATGGTATGATTTTCCGAATTCAAAAAATTTCAAGTCGGCGTTTTTTCTGTTGATATTATAGGATATGGCCTCCAATCCCGAAAATAATAACGATTGTCTTAAAGTTGAAAGGTCATTACTTAAAGGATTTAGCATAGTTACGTTATGTTCCTCTTTAAGCATAGTAGATAGTTGAACGTACGATGCTGTAGTAAGTGAATTAGCCATCATTTCGTTGAATCCCTGAGAATTTAGTTGTGTAGCTATTATATTTTGAAGTTTGTAATCTTCATTTCTGGGAGCATTAGCAACAGTAGCATTTAGCTTGTTAGAGAAATTAATATTGTTGTAACCATATACACGTAAAATCTCCTCGATAACATCAATTTCTCTTTGTACATCAACACGGTATGCTGGTATGGTTAGTCCTAAACCTGCTTCAGATACGCTATTGACTTTTATATCAAGTGAAACAAGTATTTGCTTTATTGTGTCTTTAGGTATTTCTTGGCCAATAATTTTAGCAACATTAGCAAAATTTAAAAACACAGAGAAATCCTCAATTTTTTTATTGTAAATATCAACAATTTCCGAAGTTATTTCACCACCAGCTACTTCTTGTATAAGTAATGCCGCGCGTTTCAGAGCATACGCTGTAATGCTAGGATCGATTCCTCTTTCGAATCTAAATGATGCATCTGTATTTAATTGGTGTCTTTTTGCTGTCTTACGTATACTTACGGGATTAAAATAGGCACTTTCTAAGAATATTGCATTAGTATGATCAGTTACGCCAGAATTTTTTCCTCCAAATACACCAGCGATACATAACGGACCTTTTTCATCGCATATCATTAAATCTTCATTATGTAACGTGCGCTCTACTTCATCAAGAGTGGTAAATTTTGTACCTGCTTCAACTGTTTTTACTATTATTTTTCCATTAACTTTTGCAGCATCAAAAGCATGTAGTGGTTGACCTAATTCATGTAAAACGTAGTTTGTAACGTCTACAATGTTATTTTTAGGATTTAAACCAATTGCTTTCAATCGATCTTGCAACCATTGTGGTGAAGCCTTAACAGTAATACCAGATATGGTCACACCGCAATAACGAGGTGCTAGAGTGTTATCTTCGACGTTAACATCTATTTTTAATGTACGCATGTCAACTCGAAAATTACTTACTGATGGTGTAATTAACTCGACATTGATTCCGTTTTGTAGTAAACCTGCTCTTAGGTCACGAGCTGTTCCTAAATGACTCATAGCATCAGCACGATTAGGGGTTAAGCCTATTTCAAATACCTCATCACTTTCTATTTTAAACACTTGGGCTGCGGCTGTACCAGGAACAAGAGCATCGTCAAGTACCATTATACCGTCATGACCTTCTCCAAGTCCTAGTTCATCTTCGGCACAAATCATTCCGTGACTTTCTTGTCCACGTATTTTACCTTTTTTAATGGTGAAAGCTACTCCTTCTTTATCATATAATACTGTTCCAATGGTAGCTACAGGTACTTTTTGTCCTGCAGCAACATTTGTAGCACCACAAACTATTTGTACAGGAGTACCGGTACCAAGATCGACTGTGGTTACCTTTAATCGGTCTGCATCAGGGTGCTGTGCACAAGTTAACACATGCCCAACAACAATACCCTCTAATCCACCTTTAACTGATTGGTATTTTTCAACCATTTCTACTTCTAATCCTAAATCGGTTAGTAAAGCAGCCGTCTCCTCTGATTTCCAGTCAATTTTAATAAATTGTTTTAACCAGTTGTATGATATTTTCATTTGCTAATTTTAATGCGATTAGTTCGTGAGTTCGACCTACGATCTCGGCTGCAAATATAAGGATTGCAGATTGGAGAAAGAAACTATTTTTTTTGTTTTTTGCTTCTACAGTTAGAGCTTTTTATTTAGATTTAAATTGTGTTTTATTCTTTTTTAAACCAAATTTTTTGTGAATAATAAAACAATATCATGTTAAAAAAACAGATATGAAAATTTAATGCTATAAGTTGAACGAATTGTGCTGTTTAATTGAAATGTATA
>CAXBGV010000298.1:0-3507 GCA_963975235.1 uncultured Flavobacterium sp.
TTGTTTCTTGGAAACTACCTGAAGTAAAATCTTCAATTGAAGACACACATCTAGGGTCACGCAATAAACTCTTAGGTGTAAATACAATTAAAGGCTTACGGAACGTAGTTTTCATTTGTCGTCTCAACAAGTGAAAAAAGTTAGCTGGCGTAGTACAATCTGCTACGTACATATTGTGTCTTGCACACAACTGTAAATAACGCTCCATACGTGCTGATGAGTGCTCTGCTCCTTGCCCTTCGTATCCGTGAGGTAGTAACATTACGATTCCGTTTTGATTGTTCCATTTGTCTTCTCCACATGAGATGTATTGGTCAATCATAATTTGGGCTCCGTTAGAGAAATCTCCAAATTGTGCTTCCCAGATCGTTAGGGTATTTGGACTTGCTAGTGCATAACCATAATCAAAACCTAAAACACCATACTCTGATAGTAATGAGTTGTAAATATGAAATTTCCCTTTAGATCCTTCTAAGCTATCAATCAAGGTTACTTCTTCCTCAGACTCCTCTACTTTTACAACGGCATGACGGTGTGAAAAAGTTCCACGCTCTACGTCCTGACCAGAAATACGTACATCGTATCCTTCTTGAAGTAAAGATCCATAAGCAAGGTGCTCGCCCATTGCCCAGTCGAGTTTGTCTGTTTCAAAAAACATTGTTTTTCTGTCGTTGATCAGCTTTTGGATCTTGCTGATGAACTTTTTATCTTTTGGCAAATTACAAACGGCATTGGCTACTTGAGTCAATCCTTCTTTTGTATATGCTGTATCAACTTTTAGCAACATTTTATCGTTAGAAACTTGCTCAAAACCTTTCCATTCGTTTTGCATGAATGGAGTAATGATTGTCAAGTCTTTTTTACGAGAAGCCTCTAAATTTTGATCTAAATTATCTTTGTATTCTTTCTCTAATGACTTTACTAAACCTGCATCGATCACTCCCTCAGACAACAGCTTTTCAGCATAAATGTCTCGTGGGTTTTGATGTTTAGCAATAAGTTTGTACAGCACCGGCTGTGTAAAGCGAGGTTCATCTCCTTCGTTGTGACCGTATTTTCTATATCCTAATAAGTCAATAAATACGTCACGACCAAATTTCATTCTGAAATCTAAAGCAAATTGCATCGCATGAACCACAGATTCAGCATCATCAGCATTTACATGAAGTACTGGAGACAAGGTTACCTTAGCAACATCTGTACAATAAGTAGAGGAACGAGCGTCTAGGTAGTTGGTAGTAAATCCTACTTGATTATTAATTACAATATGGATAGTACCACCTGTTTTATAACCATCTAGTTGCGCCATTTGTACTATCTCGTACAAGATTCCTTGGCCTGCAATTGCAGCATCACCGTGAACTGCAATAGGCAATACCTTAGAGAAATCATCTCCAAAATGCTTGTCTTGTTTTGCTCTTGTTATTCCTTCAATCACCGCTCCTACTGTCTCTAAGTGAGAAGGATTAGGTGCTAAATTGATGTTTATTTTTTTACCTGTACTTGTAATTTTATCAGCTGTAAGTCCTAAGTGGTATTTTACATCCCCATCAAAATATTCTTTATCGTAATCTTTACCATCAAACTCACCAAAAATATCTTGAGTAGACTTGCCAAAAATATTAGCTAGAACGTTTAGACGACCACGGTGTGCCATTCCCATCACAAATTGCTCCACTCCTTGCTCAGCAGCGCTTTCGATTAGAGTATGTAAAGCAGGTATAATCGATTCTCCACCTTCAAGAGAGAAACGTTTTTGACCAACATATTTAGTGTGCAAAAAGTTCTCAAAAGAAACTGCTTCGTTCAATTTTGAAAGAATTGTTTTTTTCTTCTCTACTGAAAACGAAGGTTGGTTATCGTTAACCGTTAGTTTGTCTTGAATCCATTGTACAATTTCAGGTTTTCTAATGTACATGTACTCAATACCAATATGTTGACAATAGATAGAATCTAAGTGTTTAATAATCTCTGCAAGAGAACATGGCGCAATACCTATTACTCTAGCTGCATCAAAAACAGTACTTAAATCCGAAGAGGAAAGTCCAAAATTTTCGATAGCGAGCGTAGGAGAAAACGATCTTCTGTCTCGTACCGGGTTTGTTTTTGTAAACAAGTGTCCGCGAACGCGATATCCTTCAATTAATTTTAAAACATCAAATTCTTTCTGAAGTTTTTCTGAAACATTAGTACTCTTTACTGTCCCTGACGCCACATTTGCAATGTGAGCAACAGCATCTTGTCCGTTATAAGATTCTTGTCCAAAGTCAAAACCTTGAAAAAAACTCCTCCAACTTGCTTCTACGCTATCTGGATTCTCAGTGTATTGGTCGTATAATTGTGCGAAAAATTCGGTATGTGCTGCGTTTAAAAATGAAAACCTATCCATAATATTTAGTGAATATACTTTTTGTTAAAATAGTTTGGCAAAAGTACAATAATCCACTAAATTAGCCTTTATTTTAAGTTACTTTTATGTGTTAAAATGTTAAAAATCTATTAAGTTATGAGTAAAAACAACTTTACTAGCGTTTTAAAAGCAATTGTCATTGTTTTTATTTTATTTATTTCGAATAATTTAACAGCACAACAACAATCTTTTTCTTCCAATTCGAATACTGATTTCTGGAACAAAGTACAATTTGGGGGTGGCTTTGGACTTAGCCTTGGTTCTGGATACACTGATATTAGCATAGCACCTAGCGCTATTTACAACTTCAATGAATATTTTGCAATGGGTGTTGGGGCGCAATACAGCTACGCCAGTCAACGCAACCTTTACAACTCTAATCTTTATGGTGGCAGTGTCATTACCTTGTTCAACCCAATACCAGAAATTCAATTATCTGCAGAGCTAGAGCAACTGCGTGTCAACTTAAGCGGCACAGGACAAAATAATTTTACCAATAACTTCTGGAATACAGGCCTTTTTATTGGTGCAGGGTATCGCACAGGAAACATAACTCTTGGAGCACGGTACAATGTTTTATTCAATGAAGACAAAGGCGCCTACAGCGACGCTTTCATGCCTTTTGTTCGTGTTTACTTTTAATCTCAAGGAGCCATTCCCATCATTCATTACAAGCTTTACCCGTCTAAAGCGGTTTTTGTAAGCGCTAGCAGGAGCTTCTTTTAGTCGCTCTGCTACCACAACAAAAACACCCTATAGACCGGCAAAGGCTTTTCATTCCTACTGGGGCTATATACAACCCATGGTATGAAACGATAGAAATAATTCTAACAAAAAAATAAAAAATAAGGGTAACAAAACAGCACATCAAGTGATATAAGGATATAACATCAAAAAACAAACAAGATGAAAACGATCAAAACCTTATCCTTATTTGCAGTATCGCTATTTTTATTTTCATGTACGGCTACAGACCCAATCACTGAAACTCCAAATACGTTGACTGTTGGCGCAACCGAATTTGAAACACCCAACGCCTATGTCATCCTCGATGATGGCCCACAATTTAAAGACGGTTTCTTTATCGTGCTGGCAAA
>CAXBGV010000299.1:0-3499 GCA_963975235.1 uncultured Flavobacterium sp.
AAAGTGTAGGGTTGAACCAAAAAACAACTTTTAGGGTTTCTATCAATAAGATGTCTAAAGTGTGTTTTTGACTAACATGTATGAGTTCATGCGTGTACAACTCATTTTCAATTTTTCGGTTTTCGTAATCGTCTTTGTAAACAAATATGGTATTCAAAAAAGTATAAGGCAAGGTAGGATTTGATAACAAAACTAATTTAGCATTGTTAAAAGCGATCGACTCATTCGATTTGGCTCTTTTATATAACTGTAAACCATTTTTAACAAATCTAATTAATAGAAAAATTGTTACTACGCCATATATTGAAGATAAAAACCAAAGCCAATAGTTAGTAGACTCTTTTACGTTAGTAATGGGTGTTTCTACAAACTGAAATGTGTTTTGTGCAGTTGCTGTAGGGATTTCTTTAATGATTTCGATTGTAAAAAACGGAATCACATATGAAAACAACAAACCAAACAAGAGGAAGAACCTATTGAACTGATGCATTTTTTCGTTTTCTAACAACAAGTGATAGCAAGTTAAGAGAATGGTTAAGGATGCGGTCGATTTGATAAGAAAGTCTATCATTTTTTCTTTTTTAGAATGGCAGTATCTATTATTTTTTTCAATTCTTCCAATTCCTTTGCTGTTAAGTTGGTTTCGGTCGTAAAGAAGGAAGCAAATTGAGAGGCAGAGTCATTAAAGAAATCCTTGATTAGTCCGTTTACGTGTTTGGAGAAATAAGCAGTCTTTTTGACGAGAGGATAGTATTCTCGAGAGTTACCATACTCCGTATAAGCTACAAAATCTTTATCAATCATTCTTTTTAGCAAGGTTGCAATGGTGGTAGTTTTAGGTCGTGGTTCGGGGAAAGCATCAAGTAAATCTTTCATGAACGCTTTCTCTAATTTCCATAGGTGCTCCATTACTTGTTCTTCTGACTTTGTTAACTGTTGCATTTTATATTGTTTTAGTTTTTGAAGTGATTTCTTCAGATTTTAATTCTCCTTTAAGGTAATGCCGGCGTGAGATGAGTTCTCCTTTGTCATTATATTGTTTCCATTCGCCACTGTAGTACCAATGTGGATATTGGTTCGTGGTGTCTAAGACTGTTTTTCCTTTAGATTGTAGCTGCCCGTTTTTATGGTAAAATTTGGTTTTACAAAAACCTATTTTATATTTTTCCTTTTTGATGGTTTTACCGTCCAAGTAATAGCGCCACCTCTTTATTGGATTATCGTTTTTATAGTACCCGATTGATTTGTAATGGGAACTGTCTAATGAATATTCTTCTGTCCATCGTCCTTCTCTTTTTTTGTTTACTTGTCGATTTGTTACCCTAGTGTTGCACGAAACTAGTGCTAAGCATAAAGTAACGAGCATAATAGTTTCCTTTTTCATATTCTACAAAATAAAATATTGCTCTACAAATGTAGAGATAAAATTTGTATTTGCAAATTAATTTTCACAAAAGTGATACGTTATCAATGGTTTATAAAAATCTCATAGCTGTATTGTGCTATGAATACTAGGTTTAGTTAGTAGATGTGAAATAAATATATGTAGTGATACGGGCTATTATGGCGTTATTTTTCTTAAATTTGTGGTATAAATTAATAGAAAAGAAATAATATGAAAACTAAATTAATAATTCTCGTTTTTGCATTTTTAGGAATACAATTTGGTTTTGCTCAGGAAACCGCACCTGTTGTCAAAGACACAATTATAGCTGTTCCTGTACAAGCCGCAGTGTCGCAGGAAATGGTCAATAAAGAAGCTTTTAAGGAGCAAGCTAAGGCAGAAAAGGCATTGAAACAAGCAGAAAAAGATAGAAAAAGTGCTCAGAGAGAACAAGATAGAGCAGAGAAAAGTTTGCAAAGAGCTGAAAAAGCAAAACAAAAAGAGCAAAAAGCTAGGGAAAAGGCTCTAAAAGCCAGAGAGAAAGCGATTAAGAAGGCAGAGAAAGAAGCTAAAAGAATAGAGAAAGCCGAAAAGTCGGTTGAGAAAATCAATGATAAAATTGACAAAGCCGAAAAGGAGTTAGATAAATTGCAAGCCAAATTAGATAAATCGGTTTCTAGAGGTAAACTATCAGATGTTGAGGTTCAAAAAGGAAACTTAAAGATATCTAAACAAGAATTGAAGGTGAGTGAATTAGAGGAAGATCTTAGGTCCGCTCAGCAAAAATTAGAAAAATTGAAGCTCTAATATATAATCTCCAACCTGTGTTGGAGATTTTTTTTGTGTTGTTGTCAAACTTATTTTTGCTTTTTTTGCAAGTAATAGATCTCCAATAAATCGATATAAATAGAATGCTGCGTCGTGCCAATAAAAAAATCCCCTCAATATAACACTGAGCGGATTTTCTATTTGGTAACTTGAAATTATTTGCTCAACTCTACAAAATATTTATAGAACAAGGGTATGGTTTCGATTCCTTTCAAGTAGTTAAATACTCCAAAATGCTCGTTTGGAGAGTGTATCGCATCACTATCAAGTCCAAATCCCATTAAGATCGTTTTACTCTTTAATTCTTTTTCAAAAAGGGCTACAATAGGAATACTTCCTCCAGAGCGTACAGGTATTGCAGGAACCCCAAAAGTTTCTGTATAAGCCATGTTTGCCGCTTGGTAGCCAATACTATCAATAGGAGTAACGTATCCTTGGCCTCCGTGATGCGGTTTTACTTTAACGGTAACGCCAGAGGGAGCAATGCTCATGAAGTGCTTTGTGAATAATTCAGTGATTTGTTCCCAATCTTGATTAGGAACTAAGCGCATCGAAATTTTCGCAAATGCTTGGCTTGCAATAACGGTTTTGGCACCTTCACCTGTGTAGCCACCCCAGATTCCGTTTACATCAAGTGTAGGACGTATGGAATTTCTTTCGTTTGTAGTGTATCCTTTTTCGCCGTAAACATCGTTTAGTTTTAGGGCATTTTTATATTTTTCTAGGCTAAAAGGCGCTTTGGCCATTTCGGCTCTTTCTTCAAGAGACAATTCCTCTACATTATCATAGAAACCAGGAATGGTAATGTGGTTGTTCTCGTCATGAAGCGAAGCGATCATTTTGGCTAAAATATTGATTGGATTAGCCATCCGGAGTGTAGATCACGGTTAGGACCTGTAACTTCGACTTCTACATAGCTCAATCCACGTAAACCGGTTGTAATAGACGGCTGTTGATTAGAAATCATTCCGGTATCCGAAATCAAGATCACGTCATTCTTCAATTTCTCTGTATTGTTTTCAACAAAGGTTTTCAAGTTCACACTTCCAACTTCTTCCTCGCCTTCAATCATGAATTTTACGTTACAAGGTAAGTTGTTGTTTTGAATCATGTATTCAAATGCTTTCACGTGCATGTACATTTGGCCTTTGTCATCACAGGCACCACGAGCGAAAATAGCACCTTCAGGATGAATATCAGTCGTTTTGATAACAGGTTCAAATGGAGGAGAGGTCCACAATTCGATAGGATCTGCCGGTTGTACATCATAATGTCCGTAAACAAGAA
>CAXBGV010000300.1:0-3449 GCA_963975235.1 uncultured Flavobacterium sp.
AATTTGATAAATAATGCATTAAAATTCACAAAAAACGGAAATGTATCTATTACTGCTAATTTAGTTTCATTTCAAGAAGAAAACATGCTGATTGCTTTTGAAGTTAAAGACAACGGTATAGGAATTGCGATCGACAAATTAGAAACCGTTTTTGAGAGTTTTGCACAAGGATCAATAGAAATTAACCGAAAATACGGAGGAACAGGGTTAGGGCTTACCATTGTCAAAAAGCTTACCCATTTACTTGGAGGTCGCATAAAAGTAAAAAGCACTGTAGGACAAGGATCAGTATTTTCTTTTAATTTATTATTTAAAGCAGATGACAATAATGAACTAAAAAAAGAAAGCAAAAGAACATATGACTTTGCACCTCTTAAAAACAAAAACATACTTATTGTCGAGGACAATAAAATTAACCAAATGATTACTAAAAGAATGCTAGAAAGCAAAGGCATACTATGTGATATTATAGATAACGGCGAAGACAGTATTAATGCCGTCAAAAACAACAAATACGATTTAGTCTTAATGGATGTGCACCTTCCAGGAATAAATGGCACCATAGCCACACAGAAAATACGGGAATTTAATACTCAAATTCCCGTAATTGCCTTAACTGCTATTTCATTAGATGAGAATAGAGACACCTTACTCTCTTTTGGCATGAATGATGTAATTACAAAACCATTTGTTCCAGAAGCCTTTTATGCTGCTTTATTACGACATCTAACAGTCGCTTAATAATTTAAAATAAGGCTTTTAATTAAATTTCTAACTTTTGGTTCTGCATTTTGTGCTGCTTCAAGTACTTCATCGTGAGAAATGGTGTCAATACTTTCTTCGTTACCCATATCAGTAATAATCGAGACACCAAAAGTCTCAACATCCATATGTCGTGCTACTATAACCTCAGGAACAGTAGACATTCCGACGCAATCTGCACCAAGAATTTTAACCATTTTGTACTCAGCTAATGTCTCAAAAGTTGGTCCTTGTAAACCAAAATAAACACCATCTTGAACTTGAATACCTAGCTCTAAAGCAAGCGTTTTGGCTTTAGTTATCATTTTTCGAGAATAGGGAGCACTCATATTTACAAACCGCGGACCAAAACGCTCATCGTTTTTACCACGTAATGGGTGCTCTGGAGCAAAATTAATATGATCCTTAATAACCACAATATCACCAACTTTATAGTTAGGATTAACACCACCGGAAGCATTTGAAACTACTAGTTTAGTCATTCCCAAATATTTCATGACACGTACAGGAAAGGTCACTTCTTCCATAGAGTAGCCTTCATAAAAATGAAAACGCCCCTGCATAGCAACCACTTTTTTATCCCCAATAGTACCAAAGACCAAAGCTCCTTTATGCCCTTGCACTGTCGAAACCGGGAAATTAGGTATTTCATTGTAAGGCAAAGTAAATGCCACATTCATATCATCTGTAAAACTTCCTAAACCAGAACCCAGTATAACACCATATTCAGGGTTAAAATCGTTTTTGGCTTTTATAAACTGTACTGTTTCTTGCACTTTATCCCACATAATCATAAATAGTTTTATTAAAATTAGCTCCTTCATTTATAAAAGAACTTTGTATTGGTAAGTAAAAAAGCTGTTCTACTGGTAAACGACCTTTTAGTCTTACAAAATCTTTTTCGGTAGTAATAATCATCTTGTTTCCTGCTTTCTCTTTGATCATCTCAATATCTGAAGTCGAAAAATCGTGATGATCTGGAAACGACAAACAAAGATCACCATCTTGTTTTAAAAAATTAAAAAAAGGATCAGGCCTTGCAATTCCTGCAACTAGTATTTTTGGCTCCTTCAAAACCAATTTAACATCAATACTAGACTCTCCTGAGAAAACAAAATCGTCGTAGGCAATACAACTAAAATACAGTTGCTGCTGTTGTTCTAGTTTTAACTTTGCTTTAATTTTAGCTTGCTCTATCGTGCCTAAATCTGGTGGGCATTTGGTAACAATTACAATACTAGCTCTTTTTGCACCGCTCCTACTTTCTCTCAAATTACCAGTAGGCAGCATGTAATCATCGCAATACAAATCATTGTATGTAGTAAGCAGTATGTATACACCTCCTTTTACCTTACGATGCTGATAAGCATCATCAAGTAATATAATATCTGGTTTACTTTTTTGCGTAAGCAACATTTCAATACCATTTTTACGGTTCGCATCAACAGCAACTTGAATCGATTTAAACTTACTAAAAAACTGATACGGCTCATCGCCTAATGTTGCGGCGGTAGCGTTAGTATCTGCCAGAACAAAACCCTCGGTTTTCCTTTTGTATCCTCTACTTAAAGTAGCTACCTTATACTGTGGCGATAATAAGCGAATCAAATATTCTATTTGTGGTGATTTACCAGTGCCTCCCACGCTTAAATTCCCTACCACAATCGTTGGGACAGCAAAGGAGTATGACTTTAGAACATTGATATCGAAAAGAAAATTTCGGAAAGCAGTAATGAATCCGTAAAGGATGCTAAAAGGAAATAATATTTTTCTCAGTACATTCATGATACGAAAGTAGATTTTTTATTTTAAAGTTGATTTGTTTATTCGTTAATTTGTTTAACCAGCTAGACTATGGTACACACAGTTTACAAAACATAAAAATTGAGAATGTATAAAATTAAAGATATCATAGTAGTCCTAGAGGAGATGGCTCCTTTAGCCTATGCCGAAGATTTTGATAACGTTGGATTATTGGTAGGTAGTCCGGAAACAGCAGCAACAGGAGTACTTGTTTGCCACGATGCACTAGAAAATGTGATCGATGAAGCTATTGCTCAAAACTGCAATCTAGTGGTTTGTTTTCATCCCATTCTTTTTTCTGGCTTAAAGAAAATAACAGGTAAAAACTACGTCGAAAGAGCTATCATCAAAGCAATTAAAAATGATATTGCTATATATGCTGTGCACACCGCATTAGATAATCATAAAGAAGGAGTTAACAAAATATTTTGCGACGCCTTAGGCCTTACTAACACTAGAGTATTGATTCCTAAACAAAACTTCATTCGAAAGTTAGTTACGTACACCGTACCAGAAAACGCAGCTCAAATTCGCACGGCTCTTTTTCAAGCTGGTGCAGGAAATATAGGCAACTATGACAATTGCAGTTTTAGCTCGAACGGAACTTTCACCTTTAAAGGCAATGCTGATAGCAATCCCGTTATAGGAGAAAAGGAAAAATTGCACACCGGTGATGAAATAAAAATCGAAGTTACTTTTGAAAAACATCTTGAGTCTGGGATTCTTAAAGCATTATTCGCTACTCACCTGTATGAGGAGGTGGCGTACGAAATTTATCAAATAGAGAACCTACATCAAAATATAGGTCTCGGCATGATAGGCGAATTGGAAACTCCGATGCAAGGAAATGATTTTTTACATTTTGTAAAAGATAAAATGCAAGC
>CAXBGV010000301.1:0-3444 GCA_963975235.1 uncultured Flavobacterium sp.
TAGCGTGCACCATTCTTAGCTAAGTAATAAGCAAACTATTTTTGCGCTAAAGCATAAAAAGCCAAAATTTGTAAAAATTTTGGCTTTTTTAATTTTTAATTGTTCTCTTTTTTTAAGCATTTTGTTTGTGATATGATTGGTTTTAAGAAGAATATTGTAGTAAATTGATTAAAAAATTAGTAAAAACGCTGAATAAGTGATTTTTACATCAAAACATACTCATTCTAAATTTTATTTTTCTTAACATTGTGTTAACGCTTTTAGGTAAAATTGTTATAATTTTGCCGCAAATTAATAAACTAAACAAAAACACAAAAATGAAAAGAATTATTTTTATTTTGATTGCTTTTTTATCAGTTGTAGGTCATGCGCAGGTCACAAGCTCTGCTATGTCTGGATCTGTTAAATCTACTAAAGGTGAGATGTTGCCTGGTGCTTCAGTAGAGGTTGTTCACAAGCCTACTGGTACAAAGTACTATTCGACTACCGATTTTGACGGAAGTTATGCTGTACAAGGTTTAAGGCCAGGTGGACCTTACACAGTAAAAGTGACTTATATTGGTTACAGAACAACTGAGATTACAGATATTAATGCTCCCCTTGGATCAAACTTAACTGTAAATATTTCTGTAGAAGCTGAATCAAATGCTCTTAATGAAGTAGTTATTGTCTCTACTAAGTCTAATGGTGCATTTAATAAAGGTAGAACAGGAGCTTCTCAGCAATTTTCTAACAGAGAATTAAATGCTGTGCCGATCACTGGTTCAAGATCAATTAGCTCTGTAACTAAATACAACGCTAATGCTGGTTCAGGAGGTTCTTTTGGTGGTCAAGATTCAAGATTGAATAACTTCACTATCGATGGTTCTGTTTTTAACAATGGTTTCGGACTTGGTTCTGATGCACAAGCCGGAGGTAGAACAGGTTCTACTGCAATTTCTTTAGATGCTATCGAGCAAATACAAGTGAGTATAGCTCCTTTTGATGTTCGCCAATCAGGTTTCGTTGGTTCAGGAATAAATGCAGTGACTAAATCTGGATCTAACGAAATAGAAGGTTCGATTTATACTTCAACTAGAAGTAACAAAAAAGAGTTTATCGGAACAAAAGCGGGTGATCGCACGATCGTTCCAGGTAAATTTACAGAGAATATAACAGGATTTAGAATTGGAGCTCCAATCGTAAAAGATAAATTGTTCTTCTTTGGGAATTACGAGACAGTTGATAACGTAAGTCCAGCTACTAACTGGACATCGACAGGTTCGCCTAATGCAAGTGCACAAGTTTCTGATCCTACTTTTGCACAAATGCAAGGTCTTTCTGACTTCTTGCAAGAAAAATTTAATTATACAACAGGTCCTTGGGAAAACTTTGATTCAAATAATACTTCTAAAAAGTTTTTAACGAGATTAGATTGGAATATTAATGATAATAATCAATTAACAGCAAGATATGTTTTTCATAATTCAAGTGCTGACAACTTGATTTCTAACTCTTTCTCTGCGGGTAATGGTAATAGAACAAACCGTAAGGAATCGATGTCTTTCAAAAATAGTGGGTATACTATTCTAGATAATACACGATCTATTGTTTTAGAATTAAACAGTAAACTTCCAAATTCGTGGTTTAATAATTTTGTTGCTGGTTATGACAAACAAATCGAAGATAGAGGTTTGCAAGGTGGAGGTTTATTCCCAACAATCGATATCAAAAGCGGTGCTAATACTTTTATTTCTGCTGGTTTAGATCCTTTTACTAATGGAAATAAATTATCTTATTCTACTTTACACTTTACTGATAATCTTACAAAAACAATAGGAAAGCATACGTTATTGTTTGGAGGTAACTTTGAATACTTTAAATCAAGTAATTTATTCTTCCCGGCATCTAATGGGGTTTATGTTTTTAACTCTCTTGCTGATTTCTATGCTGCAGCGAATGAATCTGTTGCTTTAAATGGAGCCCCTTCGGTAACAAATTTACCTGCACGTACGCAATTTAGATATTCTGCTTTGCCAGGTGCGGCTGAGCCATTACAAATTTACAAATCAAACAAATTAGATTTGTATGCTCAAGATGAAATTAAATTTAGTGATAAGTTTAAATTCACAGTTGGTTTGCGTGCTTCAAGAGTTTGGTTTGCAAACACAGCATTAGAGAATCCAGCTGTAAGTGCTTTGACTTTTGCTAATGGAGAAAAGTTCAATACAGGTACAATGCCGGGATCTCAAACGCTTTTAGAGCCAAGAGTTGGTTTCAATTTTGATGTTAAAGGTGATGCTACAACTTTACTTCGTGGAGGTAGTGGTATATTCACAGGTAGAGCACCAGGTGTTTTCTTGTCGAATGCTATTGGAAACAATGGTGTGCTTACAGGTTTTGTAGATGCTAGTGGTACTGCTTTGGCGACAGGTGGATATGGTTTTACGGCTAATCCAAATGACTACTTTATTCCTGCAACTCCTACTTTGCCAAGCACTTTTGATTTAGCTTTAACAGATCAAAACTTTAAATTTCCTCAAGTTTGGAAAACTAACATAGCTGTTGACCAAAAACTTCCTTTTGGATTTGTAGGTACTATCGAAGGTATTTATCAAACTAACATCAATGCAGTTAATTATTATAATGCTAATTTAGATGCGCCAGTAGGTACTTTTTCAGGTCCTGATAATAGACCAGTTTACGGACGTAATGATAATGCTGTTAGAATTAATGACAATGTTTCAAATGCAATTGTTTTAACAAACACTAACAAGGGTTACTTTTATTCTACCACTGTTAAATTAGAATATCCTTACCAAAACGGATTGTTCGGGTCTGTTGCCTATACGCATTCAAATGCTTATGATTTAATGTCTGCTGGTTCTATCGCCTCAGGTTCATGGACAGGAGCTAGATCTATAAACGGAAATAATGATTTACCAGTTTCATTATCTAATAACAATACTCCAAATAGAATTGTTGGTTTGTTAGGATATAAAATTGAATACGGTAAAAATGTTAAGGCATCTACCGCTATTAACTTAGGTTACATTGGGGAGCAAGGAAATCCAATCACTTACGCTTATGGAGGTGATATGAACGGAGATAGAGTTTCTAATAATGACTTACTTTTTGTACCAAATAGTGCTTCTGATATCCAATTCTCTAATATCATTGCTAGTGATTTTGATTCAGCTATTAGAGGAACTACGGCTGGAAACGTAGTGGTGTTTACACCTGCGCAACAAATTGCTGCTTTTGAATCGTATATCAATCAAGATAAGTACCTTTCAACAAGAAGAGGTCAGTATGTAGATAGAAATGCATTTACATTACCTATGTTACATAGGTTAGATTTATCTGTTACTCAAGATTTCTCAATTATGGTAAAAGGAAAGAAAAATTCTTTGCAATTTAGAGCTGATATCTTGAATTTCACTAACTTATTAAATAAGGATTGGG
>CAXBGV010000302.1:0-3438 GCA_963975235.1 uncultured Flavobacterium sp.
AAGAACCTATGATTTGTAAATTCGAAAAAAGAAAAGGCAAAGCAACTACTATTATTGAAGGTTATGAAGGAAGCGACGAAGATTTTAAAATCTTAGCCAAAGAAATCAAAACCAAATTAAGTGTTGGTGGTACTTTCAAGGATGATTCTATTATCATTCAAGGAGATTACCGCGACAAAATAATGGAAATATTGAAACTAAAAGGATTCAAAGTAAAACGTGTGGGCGGATAATACCCTACCAACTTGAAACCTTAAACTTTAAACAAAAAAAACAAATGATACAATCATCAGAATTAATATTGAATCCAGACGGAAGTGTATATCACTTGAACCTGAAACCAGAAAATATAGCACATGACATCATCTTTGTAGGGGATCAAAACCGTGTCGAGAAAATCACACAATTCTTTGATAGTGTAGAATTTTCGACTCAAAAAAGAGAATTCAAAACGCAAACCGGAATATTCAAAGGTAAAAGAATCACTGTAATGTCAACCGGGATAGGTCCTGACAACATTGATATTGTAATTAATGAATTAGACGCTTTGGTGAATATCGACTTAGAAACGCGCCAACCAAAAAAGGACCTCGTAAGCTTAAACATCATCCGTATAGGAACTTCGGGTTCTTTGCATGCAGATATTCCTGTTGATAGTTTTGTGATGTCAAAATTTGGCTTAGGTCTTGACAACATGCTGCGTTCGTATTTAATTGACGAAGTTTCCAATGACAAAATCGAAGACGCTTTTGTGAGTCATACCAATTGGGATATCCGCAAAGGGAAGCCTTATGTGATTGCCTGCTCTGAAAAATTAGAAAAAGTAATCGAAAGCGATAAAATGCATAAAGGAATCACCGCTACGGCTGGAGGTTTTTACGGTCCACAAGGGCGTGTATTGCGTTTGAATATTCAGGATGAAAAACTGAATTCTAAAATGGATAATTTCACTTTTGAAAACAACCGAATCACCAATCTCGAAATGGAAACGGCTGCAATATATGGTCTTTCGGCGCTTTTGGGACATCATGCTTTATCGCTAAACGCTATTATTGCTAACCGAGCTACAGGAACTTTTAGCGCTGATCCTTACAAAGCCGTAGACGAATTAATTGCCTACACACTAGATAAATTGGCTACTAATTAATTTTAGGAGCTAATTCCTGCTACCCGCTGTATCTCTTGTGTCCGCTAGCGCTACCACAAGAGGATGCCGCTCCTATCAGGGCTAAAAAAACAAATCGCATGAGCATCATCATTGAAACCGAAAGATTACTTTTAAGAGAAATTCTCGATACTGATCTAGAAGGAATGTTTACATTAGATAATAATCCTAATGTGCATCACTATTTGGGTAAAAACCCTATCCTTACTATTGATAAAAGTCAAGATTATATTAACAACATCCGGAAACAGTACTTAGAAAACGGTATTGGCAGGTATGCGGTTATTCTTAAAGAAACCAATCAGTTTATAGGATGGTGTGGGATAAAATACATTACAGAACCCGAGAATGGCCATGTGAATTTTTACGAAATTGGCTATCGCTTTATTGAAGCGTTTTGGGGTAAAGGATTTGGATATGAATCAGCCAAAGCATGGCTAGATTATGGCTTCAACACCATGAATATTAAAACAATCTATGCTTCGGCACATGTCGATAATAAAGGTTCTCGCCATATTCTGGAAAAACTAGGGATGCAAACAAAAAATGAGTTTGAGTGGAATAAAATTCCGTGCATTTGGTTTGAATTAGAAAATAAGCAACACACAATGACAACAATAAAAATAGCCGGAGTACCTGAGCACTTCAATTTACCTTGGCATTTAGCCTTAGAAAACAACGAATTTGAACAGCAAAACATCGACTTACAATGGACTGATGTTCCCGAAGGAACTGGTAAAATGTGCCAAATGCTACGTTCTGGAGAAACGGATATCGCTGTGATTCTAACCGAAGGAATTGTCAAAGATATCGTCGCAGGAAATCCTTCAAGGATAGTTCAGGTATATGTTGATTCGCCTTTAATTTGGGGGATTCACGTAGCGGCAAATTCGAGTTTTCACAC
Source organism: uncultured Flavobacterium sp. (assembly GCA_963975235.1). Lineage (GTDB taxonomy): Bacteria > Bacteroidota > Bacteroidia > Flavobacteriales > Flavobacteriaceae > Flavobacterium. The sequence continues at coordinate 2,070 of CAXBGV010000302.1, forward strand.
CATTCCCGACTTAGAATATAAAAAAGCGGCTATTTCAAGACTTGGTTCGGGATCACAATTGATGGCTTATGTCAATGCTGGAAATGAAAATTGGGACACCGCTAATTTAGAATTTGAAATAGTAAACACCATCGATGGCGCGGTTGAAGCTTTGACAGCTGGAACTGCTGATTATTTTATGTGGGAACGTTTCATGACCAAGCCATTGGTAGACAAAGGTATTTTTAGACGCGTTGGCGACTGCCCTACTCCATGGCCTTGTTTTGTTATTGCTGTACGTGAGGAAGTTTTAGAAAAGCAACCCGAAATTATCCAAACCATTCTCAAAATCATCAACAATAAAACAGAAAATTTCAAGGAAATCCCTAATATCGATAGTGTTTTGGCTAAAAAATACCACCAAAAAACCGCTGATATTCAAGAATGGCTTTCCTTAACGGACTGGTCCCAAAAACCATTGTCTAAAAATTTGTTAAACAATGTCCAAAATCAGTTATTTGATCTCAAAATCATTGATAAAAAAGGTACTTTTGATGAAATTGTAAAAACGATCTAATAGATTCGATTTTTTAATAAGCATGATAGACCTTAGAAATTTTTCTTTTCAAAAAATAAAGCAAACGTTACAAGTAAAAAAACCTTGGGACGATGTGATTATTTTTGTTTTGAATATTTTAATTGCTATTCCGCTTATTATTATTGCACATCAAAATTTAATTGAACTAAATTGGCCTTTCAACTTAGATAGAATTTTACTTTTTATTGTTTTAATAATTATTATTCAATTTATTTTAAGACTTCTAAGAACTATCATTATCATCTGTATGGTTGTTTATCTTTTAGTTTTATTTTACGGGACAGTTATTGGCAATTACGGTTTTAATAGTGTTTATGAGGATTACGACTCTATGATTTATACTATGTCTGATAATCCAAATCCGCAGGATATTATCATTTCTAAATTGCTTCCGTTCCCAAATAAATCAAAGATTATTCGTGCTATCGAATATAAAAATCCAAAAGTTCGCAATTTTGCTGTAATGGCAACAACACAAAACTTTAAAAACGTAAGAGGCTACGCAGAATACAGAACAATTATACAATGTTTTGCGGTTTTTAAGGAAATAAATGAACGATGGAATTACGTTAGCGATCCTAAAGATGGAGATTACATCGCCACAGCTAGTGAGTCACTGGATTATTTTTCAGGAGATTGTGATGACCATTCGATTTTAATGGCAGCAGGAGTGCGAGCTATTGGTGGTACACCTAGACTCATTCATACGAAAGGACATATTTACCCTGAAATATTAATAGGAACTAGAAATGATCTCGAAACCGTTAATTATCTCATTAAAAATATACTTTT
>CAXBGV010000303.1:0-3415 GCA_963975235.1 uncultured Flavobacterium sp.
GCTGCAACTTTAGCAGTCATTTCATCAGAGATGCGTGCAGGCGTAATTTCTTGTGACTTTCCTTGGTATTTTGCTTCGTAGTCGAAGAAATCATTCTCTGAAACAATCTCGGTGATTGGTAACACCACAATTTCACCTTTGTAATTGATTACACCAACAGAAACCTCAGTACCATCAAGAAAACTCTCGATAATTATTTCGTCGTCTTCCTTATATGCTAGTTCAATAGCCGTAGGCAATTCAGCTTCGGTTTTGACTTTTGATATTCCAAAACTAGATCCCGCTTTATTCGGTTTTACAAAACAAGGCATTCCTACCTTGGCAACAATTTCAGCGGTATCTATTATATCACCTTTGTTAAGGTAATAGGAAATGGCAGTTTTAATTCCGTATGGTTTTAAAACAGAAAGTAAATCACGTTTATTGAAGGTAAGTGCTGCTTGGTAATAACCGCAAGACGTATGCGGAATTTTAAGCAGTTCAAAATAGGCTTGCATAAGTCCGTCCTCGCCAGGAGTGCCGTGTATCGCATTGAACACACAGTCAAAATTAACTTTAGTTCCATTAACTGTAACTGAAAAATCGTTTTTATCAATAGGAAATTCGGTTTCAGTATCGTCAACATACACCCATTTTTCTTCAAAAATATGAATACGAAAACCGTTGTATTTACTTTTGTCTAAATTGGTATACACTACGTTTCCGCTAATGAGAGAGATTTTGTATTCGCTGGAATAACCGCCCATGATAATGGCAATATTTTTCATTTGTTTAAGTTATATGTTCTGAAAACGATTCGTTTTTTAGCCCCGATAGCAGCGGCATCGCCCGCCATTTTTCATGGTGGGAATAAAGCGGATAGCGGGAATAGCTTCGAATAAAAACTACTATTCTAAGCTTAAACAAAATTATCATTTTTTTTGAAACGAATAAGCTATATCTTTGCCCTATTATAAAAATAAATTTATGAGTTTACGTAAATACCTTACTAGTCGTGTGTTTTTGACACAAGTTTTTCTTGCTGCATTAATTATTGCTGTGTTAGGTTACCTGTTTATGCACTGGTTAACCTTTACTACAAATCACGGAAACGAAATCACCGTTCCGGATTTGAGCAAGCTGACAGAGGAGCAAGTGGAAGAAAAATTAGACGGTATCGATTTAGATTATGTCCTGCTAGATAGTTTAGATTACCGCAGCGATTACCCTAAACACAGTGTGGTTCAGCAAGATCCGTTGCCAGGTGCGAAGGTAAAAGAAGGACGTAAGGTCTATATTAAAATCAATAGCTCCGGATTCTCATCTGTGAAAGTACCTGATTTAATCGAAAAAACGTACCGTGAAGCTGTTCCAACGCTTAAAGCGCTAGGTCTAGAAGAAGGTACGATTACCTATATTCCTAATTTAGGAAAAGACATGGTTCTTGACATGCGCTACAAAGGCAGAAGCATTAAGGCTGGAGAAAAAGTCTTGAAATCGTCTAAAATTGATTTGGTTTTAGGAGACGGAAAAGCGAGTTATGAAGAAGATATCGCTAACGATAGCATTAGAAATACAACAGAAGAATTACCAAATGAACAATAATATAGAGCCGATTGAGCTAGAAGAAGAGGAGTTATTTGAACATTTTAAATTTGAAGTTCCTAAAGGTCAAACACCTTTACGAATTGATAAATACTTAATGGGGCTGATCCAGAATGCTACCCGCAACAAAATACAAAATGCCGCTACAGAAGGTAATATTTTTGTAAATGATGCTATCGTAAAGTCTAATTACAAAGTAAAAGCATTTGATGTTGTACGTGTGATGTTAACACATCCTCCCTACGAGAATCATATTATTGCTGAGAATATTCCGTTGAATATTGTTTATGAAGATGAAGCTTTGTTATTGATTAACAAAGAACCTGGAATGGTTGTACACCCAGGACACGGGAACTACACGGGAACCTTAGTGCATGCATTGGCTTACCACTTTGATAACTTACCAATGAACAGCAGTGAGCGTCCAGGATTAGTACACCGTATTGATAAGGATACCTCTGGTTTGCTGGTTATTGCCAAAACAGAAGCGGCGATGACGCACCTTGCCAAACAGTTTGAAGCAAAAACATCTGAAAGAGAATACATTGCTCTAGTTTGGGGAAATGTAGAGGCCGATAAAGGAACTATTGAAGGAAACTTGGCACGCCACCTGAAAGACCGCATGCAAATGGCTGTTTTTGCTGATCCTGAAATAGGGAAACCTGCAATTACACATTATCAGGTTCTGGAACGTTTTGGTTATGTTACTTTGATTTCGTGCCAATTAGAAACGGGTCGTACACACCAAATTCGTGCACACTTGAAACACATAGGACATCCTTTATTTAACGACGAGCGTTACGGAGGTCATTTAATTTTGAAGGGGACTACTTTTACCAAATACAAGCAATTTATAGACAATTGCTTTAAAGCGTTACCAAGACAGGCACTGCACGCAAAAACACTAGGTTTTGTTCACCCTACTACTAAAGAGATGATGCGTTTTGATACAGAACTGCCACAAGATTTTCAGGATTGTATCGAAAAATGGAGAGGTTACTCTAAGTCGCACAGCACTGACGAAGAATCATAGTGTCTAAACATAATATAGAACACCTAAAATGCCTCTTGTAATTGCAAGAGGCGTTTTTATTATCTATTAGTTCAAATTAGTCAGATATTACTTTACGTTCTTACTATTCAAAATGGACTATCTATTGTGTTAACAGAAACAAAAGGGTCCTTACTACTCTTTTTTAAAATTCTTATCTTTGTACTATTGCAGTGAGCGGATCTATTTTGTAATCGCTTGGTTGCATCGTTGCTTTTGTAAGCAAAAAAGCTATGTAACATTAGTCACTGTGAGATCGAAATACAAGAATTATCTTTGTATCAAACATTTAATAAAAAACAAAACTTATGCAAATCGAACAAATATATACTGGATGTCTAGCTCAAGGAGCCTATTATATTACATCAAACGGCGAAGCAGCAATTATAGATCCGCTTCGTGAAGTACAACCTTATTTGGACCGCTTGGAAAGAGATGATGTGAAATTGAAATATATTTTTGAAACCCATTTCCATGCTGACTTCGTATCAGGACATATTGATCTTAGTAAAGCAACTGGAGCACCTATTGTTTATGGCCCTACGGCAAAACCGGAATTTGATACCATTATTGCAATGGATAATCAAGAATTCCAAATTGGAAAAATAAAAATAAAAGCATTGCACACTCCTGGACATACCATGGAGAGTACAACTTACTTATTACTAGATGAAGAGGGTAAGGAACACGCAATCTTCTCTGGAGACACCTTGTTTATTGGTGATGTTGGAAGACCTGATTTAGCTCAAAAAGCGGCCGATATGACTCAAGATCAATTAG
>CAXBGV010000304.1:0-3372 GCA_963975235.1 uncultured Flavobacterium sp.
CTACAAAAAAAAACAACTTACGAATAGCCATTTTAATTCCGAATCATTTCTCTTCCTTGCTAATTTCTAAATTCCTAATTTGCGCCTTCAAACAAGTAGTATAATGAAGGTCTGTATTGCCGAAAAACCAAGTGTCGCGCGTGAAATTGCATCTGTCTTAGGTGCTAACACCAAGCGCGATGGCTTTTATGAAGGTAATGGTTATGCCGTAACCTATACTTTTGGCCATTTATGCACCTTAAAAGAACCTAACGATTACAAGCCACACTGGAAAAGTTGGGATTTGAATAATTTACCTATGCTGCCCGACAAATTTGAAACTAAAATAGTTGCGAATTCGGGTATTCAAAAACAGTTTAAGATTATAAAAAGTCTTTTTGACAAAGCCACATTAGTAATCAACTGCGGGGATGCTGGTCAAGAGGGAGAATTGATTCAACGTTGGGTGATGAACGAAGCCCAATACAAAGGCGAGGTACAGCGACTGTGGATTTCGTCTTTGACCACCGAAGCAATAAAAGAAGGTTTCAATAACTTAAAACCATCTGCGAATTACGACAATTTGTATTATGCTGGCTTTTCGCGAGCTATTGGCGACTGGTTACTGGGCATGAATGCTACCCGCTTATATACAGTTAAGCACGGTGGCTTTAAGCAGGTATTATCTATTGGACGTGTACAAACGCCAACACTAGCCATGGTGGTGGATCGTTTTAAAGAAATCGAAAATTTCAAGCCACAACCCTATTGGGAATTGCAAACCTTGTATAGAGAAATACTTTTTAGTTATGAGGAAGGCCGATTTCTAAAAAAAGAAGACGGACAAAATTTAGCCGATAAAGTCAAGGAAAGCGAGTTTGAAATTGTATCTGTCGAAAAAAAGAACGGTAACGAGTACGCACCAAAACTGTTTGACCTGACCGGTTTACAGGTTTATTGCAATACGAAGTTTGGCTTTTCGGCAGATGAAACACTAAAAAATGTACAGACATTATACGAACAAAAAGTAGTGACTTATCCAAGGGTTGATACTACTTTTTTACCTAGTGATATTTATCCCAAGGTAACCGGTATTTTACAAAACCTAACTAATTATGCTGCTCTCACACAGCCGTTATTAGGAAAAAAAATAAAAAAATCTCCTAAAGTTTTTAATGATAAAAAAGTTACTGATCACCATGCTATAATTCCAACAGGGATTCAAAACAACTTGCAATACAATCAGCAGCAAGTGTATGATATTATCACCAAACGCTTTATTGCTGTGTTTTATGATGATTGTCTTGTGGCTAACACAACCGTAATTGGTAAAGCCGCGGATGTTACTTTTAAAACTACCGGAAAAGAAATTCTGAAAAAAGGTTTCCGTGTTGTTTTTGACACTTCGACTCCGCTCAGTACAACAACAAAGGAGAAAGAAGCAGATCTTTTACCAAGTTTTGTTGTAGGTGAGAAAGGACCACATATACCTTCTTTTTTGGAAAAGGAAACCAAACCACCCAATCAATTTACGGAGGCTACTTTATTGCGTGCGATGGAAACTGCAGGAAAACAGGTCGATGACGAAGATCTACGAGAACTAATGAAGGAAAATGGCATTGGACGTCCGTCAACCAGAGCTAACATTATCGAAACTCTCTTTAGAAGGCAATACATCATTCGAAATAAAAAACAAGTTTTACCTACTCCAACCGGGATTCAATTGATTGATACTATCCAGAATGAATTAGTAAAATCAGCAGAATTGACTGGTTCGTGGGAAAAGCAATTAAAAGATATAGAGAAAGGAACGTATACTGCAGCATCCTTCATTAACAACATGAAGCAAATGATTGCCGTTTTAGTAGATGAAGTTAGGTCGGAAACTCGGCGTGCTAACATATCGCATTCAGGAACCATCCAAAAAGAAGTTACGAAAATTGTTAAAAAGAAAGTCGCAGGGATTTTAGCTGAGACTTGCCCCAAATGTAAAAAAGGAACTTTAATAAAAGGTAAATCAGCTTACGGATGTGCCAACTACAAATCAGGGTGCAAGTTTTTACTACCGTTTACTTATGCCGAGAAAAAAATATCTGAGAATCAGTACTTGCGATTACTGCAAAAAGGATCTACCGTTAACTTAAAAGACTTTAAATCAGAATCTGGTCTTGTAGAAGGTCTTTTGCGTTTTGATACTGACTTTAAACTTAAATTAGAACCAAAGAAAATCGCTAAAACTACCATCAAAGATAATTCAAGTTGTCCAAAATGCGACCGTGGAGCATTGCTCAAGGGTAAGACCGCTTATGGCTGCAGTCAATATAAGGCAGGCTGTGATTTTAAAGTACCCTTTGATGTAGTTCGAGCAAAATTAAAAGATCAAAAACCAACAAAAGAAACTGTATATCAAATATTAAAAGACAGCATTTATCATACCACCGTCAATAAACCGACAAGAGTTCCAACTGCTAACAAAAAGAAAGCTAATAGTTAACTCCCTGCAAAAGCGCTGAAACAAATGTTTGGAACGCTTCGAACTATTTTTTTATCACCAAATTTATAGCACATTAATTCTTAGTAGGACTTTCATTTTTTTAGTAATATTGCATGTGTAATTGAATTACTATTTAACATTAAAAATAATGTATAAAAAAATAACAGCCACCTGTATCCTTTTAGCAATTGTTAGTTGCAAAAATGACGATTCGAAAAATAATGAAAAAGAAGTAATTAAAACTGCTAGTTGGCTACTTGGTAAATGGGAAAACAAATCTAGTAATGGGGTTTTATCCGAAATTTGGACCAAAGCTAACGATAGTACTTACCAAGGTGAGTCTTACTTTATAAATGAAAAAGATACCATTCATTATGAAACAATAGTTTTACAACAAATAGGAGAAACTCTAGTTTATAAAGCTACTGTGAAAGGACAAAACCATGATAAGGCAGTTTCCTTCTCTCAAGATACACCTATCGAAAACCAACTTATTTTTGTTAATCCAAAGCACGATTATCCTCAAAAGATTAGTTATCAAAAAGATGCTAAAAATAATTTAGTAGCTACCATTTCAGGTTTGATCGATGGTAAACAAAGTACAGAAAAATACACTTTGGCAAAAAGCAAATAGGCCGAAGTTCTGAAAACAAATTACAACCTCACTCTTAACAGTGAGGTTTTTTTATTTTTGAAGTAGTGGCACCAATTTACTTCCTAACTAAAATACTTATATTTACTTCCTTTTAAAAAAGACCTGATAAATCAATTTAAATTAAAATCATACTATGTCAAATAGCAGTATCACTAAACCCTTTCTAATCGCTTTCGCTTTAGTCACTTCACTGACCTCGTGGTCACAAAGCATTCTTCCTCCTAGTATGGAGTGGCATGGAAAA
>CAXBGV010000305.1:0-3367 GCA_963975235.1 uncultured Flavobacterium sp.
CATAATCTTATCTATTAATTTCAAAATCTTTAAGCACCGTAGCCTCAAAATACGCTATGTAGTCTGCTGTAATATCTTTAACTTTTTGTGTGTTGTCTTGCAAATAGTTACACAAGTAGACATCCAAGGTCAGTTGTTTAAATTCTGGCCATGTATGAATACAAATATGAGATTCTTTCAAGCAAATGGCAATGGTAAAACTATCATTGTCAAAATCATGCACATTAATGCCTACTTTTTCCAATTCATATTTTGTCAACAATCTTTCAGAAAAATCTATGAATTTTTGACTCGAAGTAAGGGTATCCAACTTTTCGACGGCAAGGGTAACTAATTTATGTAAACCGGGCGAATAAGGAATTTGACTCATTGATATTGTGGTAATATTCAAAAAAATTATAAAGAATTAAGTCACGAAAATAACGCATTTTTTATTACAATACGGATTTATTGTTAAATTAATTATTGGAGTTGATCTAGCGAATTGGGTTGCTTAAATTATGCAAATTGAATACATAAAAAAGTCCCGATTATCTCGAGACTTTTTGTTTATAATTTCAGCACCCAAGTACTCATTTTATCAAGTACTTTAGGCGAAATGGTTTGTTCAATTTCTCCATATTCTGAGAAAGCTCCCGTGTTACATTCTTGAAAAAGATGGTTCATGCCTTCAAATTCATAAGTTTCAAAGTTTTTATTTTTTGCTTTAGTTAAAGAATTTTTAATGGCGGCTAAGTTAGCCTTGGCAGGAACTTGAAAATCAAGACTTCCATTTATAGCTAATACTGGAACGGTTACTTTAGATAAATATTTATCTGGATTAAAATTCATAAAGTAACGAAACCATGTTCCTGTCAATTGATGAATTTGATCATCGTTTAACGTTTCGCCTTCATTTTCTAAAAATAAACGTAAGTCTTTCTCGTATGTACTGCCATTATATTTTTTTATAAAAGCATAAATTTTTTGATTTGATTTCTTACTCTCCTGTAAACGTTCTTCAGGTATTCCGCTTAATTTTCCCCCTAAATAGTTTTGACTTACTAATAATTCGTCAATAGCAGTTCCCGGTCCTGCCATCAAGATCATAAACTTTATATTTTTTGTCATGTTTGCTACCATGGGTGCAATCATTCCACCTTCGCTATGACCTATTAGTCCAATATTATTATAGCCTTTATTGGCTAAAAATGTTACGGCAGTATTAATATCTGTGGCGTAATTATCTGAGGTATCGGTGTTGGCTCCTGTTGAAGACCCGCCTATTCCCCGATCGTCAAGTCGTAGCGTAGCGATTCCTTTGTTTGCAAAATCATCAGCAATTACTGCAAAAGGTTTGTGGTTAAAAATTTCTTCATCACGATTTTGCCTGCCGGAACCTGTTATCATAATTAAAACAGGAGATTTTTCAGTAAAATTTTTAGGTATTGAAAGTGTTCCTGCCAATGTATTTTTATCGATAGGGTTTATAAAAACAACTTCTTCGGTAGTGTAATTATAGGGAGCTTTAGGTGTTTGCGGTCTATTTATTGGTTTTGCTACTAGCTCTTTATTTTGGCGAACAAGAGAAAGCGGAATTTCCATACCTCCTTGTTTAAAAACACCTTCTATGGTTTCGTTCTCATACTTTCCAGAATAACTTAATCCCAGTGCAGGTGCATTTAAGACTAACTGATTATCAATAAAAGTAGTAGTTGCAATAGGAATATTTGTAGCTCCTTGTTTAGGACTATCCATTGTGGTTAGGATTTTGTCACCCTCATTTTTTATGTGTAGTATGAGCGGTAGCTGTATTCCTTGAACATTTAGTTCTCCTGACCACGAACCAGTGATTTCTTGTGCAAATACAAACTGCACGCAAAGCAACATAATAATTAAAATTTTTGTTTTCATGATTTTGTTTTTTAATTGATTGATATTCGGAGTGAATTCTTGATAGATCTTTCTATTTAAATATAAAAGCCGCTTAAGAATAAATAAGTGATTTTGATTTATGTTACAGATCTAGGTATTGAATATAAAATTGATGAAAAGTTAGAAAAACAAATAAGGCTATAATAAATAAGGCGATGTGTTGCCATTTCTTTAGATTTGTTGCCGTTTTAAAACCATTGTATAGCAATACGAAGCCGTATACTATAAAAATTAACAATATAAGAATACAAATAATCAAGGGGATCAGGTTGATGGCACTTGCTGCAGCATCAGGTGTTACTCCTGTGCTTGTTTTCAAATTTTTTGCTAGCGCATCCATTTCGCTGTATTTGATGGACAGTAAGATAAAAAAGTTGGGTGCTTGAGAAATCAGTATGGTGTTTATGATATCAATTAATCGTGTCTTTTTGTTAATAATTATTGCTAGTAAATAAAGAAATACTATGGCAGAGAGCGTACTTACACTAGAGAAAAGTACCGCAGATGATAGTGATAAGTTTTCTTGTGGTGTAAAATGAAAAATACTATCCGTTCTTGTTTGTGTGAAAAAGCAAACAAATGAATTGATAGAAAAGAATAAGAAACCAAAAACGAACAATTGCTTTTCGGACAACTTTAAAAACGGATTAAAAACGGTTTGCCAATTCATCATTATGATTTTAATGTTTTAATTTTTTCTATAAGATCGTCCATTTTGTTTCGCATAGTGGGATAGGAATTACCTGCTTGTTTGGCCATTTCTTTGATACTGCCGCTGCTCAAAAAAAATTCGAGTATGAAATCTTGATCATCTCTGTTTAATTTTAAATAAAGAGGCAACTCGTAATTACCATTCACATCTGTTTGGCATTGGTCGCATTTCATCTGACTAACTCGCAGCGAGTTTTCGCAACTCGGGCAAACAATGGGTAGTTTCATTTTAATAAAGTTAAAAATAATTTAAACAAAGTTAAATATTATTTTCTATTATTTACCATTTTAGGATCAAATTTATAATTTAGAGACTCTAAGTAGAGAAGATAAGACAAAAAAAATCCCAAACACCAGGAATTGGAATTTGGGATTACCTTACTTAAACCGTCTTATTTGTTTAGGTAGAATCGTTAGAGATTACTCTTTAGTTTCGTCTTTTTTATCAGCTGGCTGATCTTCTTTAGCGGCGTTTTTGAATTCTTTAATTCCACTACCTAATCCTTTCATTAATTCTGGAATTTTTTTACCTCCAAAAAGTAATAATACCACTGCTAAAATAACTAGGATTTCTGTAACACCAAATCTTCCCATGATTGAATAATTTATTGCCGAGGCAAATTTGTAATTAATGTAGCTGCAAAGGTAAATAGAATAACTATATGTGCATTCATTTCAACGCACTTATTTAAAGTATCTAAAGTTAAAAATATATTAAAAATGTTTTTAAACGCCCTTTACT
>CAXBGV010000306.1:0-3347 GCA_963975235.1 uncultured Flavobacterium sp.
ATTTTGCCTTATATTTTTCTCGATCTGTAATTCCATACCCAAGAGAACAAAATGCAGCTGTTCGCTACATGCAGCACATAGGTATTTATGCTTTTAGAAAACAAGCTCTGCTAGATTTTTACAGTTTACCAATGAAATCATTAGAAGCATCTGAAAAATTGGAGCAACTACGCTATTTAGAATTTGGTAAGCGCATCAAAATGATCGAAACTACTCATGTTGGAATTGGGATCGATACGCCCGAGGATTTAGTAAAAGCTAGAATGATGTTATAACTTCTATTTGCTACTAGAATCAAAATAGCCTTTCGATTTTATCTTGGTTGAGAAAAAGTTAAGAAACAAAACCACATACATTAAAACAAGCATAGACTGTAAACTAACTAATAATTTGCCCATAGGAACAATAGGATAATAGTCTCCATATCCAATTGTTGATGCTGTAATAGTACTAAAATAAATAGGATCAAACCAATGTGTAAATGGTTTGTTAAAGTAGGTATTAAAGGAATACAGGACTGCAAATGAAAAAACCATTTCTAAGTAGTTTAAAAAAAGCAGCAGCATTGATCGTTTGTACGAACGCGGTTGCGAGAATAAATCTGATGCAAATATTAAAGTAGGGATATATAAAATAGTTTCTAACATTACGTAAAGCATAACACTTATTACGAACGTATTATCTTGCCACTCATTAAAGATTATAAGTATAGGAAAAAGTACTTTTAAAAGAACATAAAAATCAAGAATTAGATCGACATATTCACTACCTTTTTTTGAAATAATATATTTTAGGTAAACTGCAGGAAAAAAAAGTTGCGAGCTTGACAGAAACAAACGAACGATTTTTTCAATTCCGTTATCATCCTGATGATCATTATTCCAGATTGCTTTTATATTTTGAATCTTTTTTTGAATGGGGTTAAATTTAGGTTTGTCCATTTTCGTGACATTTCCTAATAGTAACTTTCTAATAATTCGTCTCATTGGTTAATAATTGGTCTTTATTGTTTACTGTAAGATATAAAAAGTTTTTACGCAGTTTAGTAAAGTTATAAAAATACAAAAGCATCATGATGTCATGATGCTTTTGTTATTGTTCTTTCAAATATATTACCTCATAGCGCAATTATATAGAGTACGCTGTTCTATTATACTGTTTGCCCTTGTTATGCTTTACGAATTAAAATATGAAAAACTTTCATTGTTTTCTAATTTCAATAAGGTCTCGTAAATAAGTTTAATCACGTTTTCAACGTCATCGCGATGCACCATTTCAACAGTAGTATGCATGTAACGCAAAGGTAAAGATATTAATGCTGATGCTACGCCACCATTGCTGTAAGCAAAAGCATCTGTGTCTGTACCCGTAACTCTTGAAGAAGCTAAACGTTGAAAAGGAATATTTTTTTCTGCAGCAGTATCTAAGATTAATTCTCTTAAATTATTTTGCACCGCAGGCGCATAAGTAACAACAGGACCTTTACCTATTTTAGTTTCACCTTCTACTTTTTTGTCAATCATAGGTGTAGTAGAATCATGGCACACATCGGTTACAATTGCAACATTAGGTCTGATCGTTTTGGTAATCATTTCGGCACCACGCAAACCTACTTCTTCTTGAACAGAATTTGTGATGTACAGTCCAAAAGGTAATTTTACTTTGTTTTCATGTAATAAACGTGCAACTTCAGCAATCATAAATCCACCCATTCTATTGTCGATCGCTCTACAAACAAATTTATTATCGTTTAGTATGGTAAAAGTGTCTGGATAAGTAATCACGCAACCTACATGCACACCCAATGCTTCAACCTCTGCTTTGGTATCGCAACCACAATCAATAAAAATATTGGTTGGTTTTGGGACCTCTTCCTTGTCGCGCATGCGGGTGTGTATGGCCGGCCATCCAAAAACGCCTTTTACAATTCCTTTTTTGGTATGGATATTGACTCTTTTCGAAGGTGCAATCTGATGATCTGATCCACCGTTTCTAATAACGTATATCAGTCCGTCATCAGTAATGTAATTCACATACCATGAAATTTCGTCTGCGTGTCCTTCTATAACAACTTTATAAGGAGCGTCTGGATTAATAACACCTACCGCTGTGCCGTAAGTATCCGTAATGAAAGTATCAACATATGGTTTCAAATAATCCATCCATATTTTTTGTCCCTCTGCTTCAAATCCAGTTGGCGAAGCATTGTTTAAGTATTGTTCTAAAAAATCAAGTGACGACTCTTTTAGTATCGATTTTGTGCTCATATTAAATTTTTTTGCTAAAATATAAATTTGGTATTACAGTTGTATATATAATGTATAATTTTACAAATAAATTAAGTCTTATGAAGTTCAAATTCTATTACGTTATCTTCTGTTTTGTGACATACGCAAGTAGTGCACAGGAAATCCCAGCTAATCCTAAACAAATGGGGTATGAGTTGAAGGAGTCTGATGATGTTTTGAATGATACTATTCAGCTCGAAGAAATAGTTGTGTCTAAAGAAAAGCTAGATCCCGAGGCTAAAAAACAGTTTTTAATTCTACAAAATAGAGTATACCGCACTTATCCCTATGCCAAATTAGCATCTGAAAGGCTTACTGCTCTAAACAAGGGTATGGAAAGACTATCTTCTGATAAGGAAAAGAAGAAGTATTTTAAAATTGTAGAGAAATACCTCAATGATGAGTTCGAAGCCAAGCTAAAAAAATTATCACGTAGTCAAGGGCGTATTTTAGTCAAATTAATTCACCGTCAAACTGGAGTTACCACTTTTAATTTAGTCAAGACACTCAAAAGCGGTTGGAAAGCCTTTTGGTCCAATACAGCCGCAAGCATGTTTGATATCAACTTGAAATCCGAATATGCTCCGTTTGTGTCCAACGAAGACTTTTTAATAGAGACCATCCTAACCAGAGCTTTCGAATCGGGTCGTTTACAAAATCAACCACCAGCTAATCCCGTCGATATGGAGAAACTCAACGATTATTGGGAAACCAACAAGAAAAACAACACACTTCAATCGTTAACAAAATAAAACTTTAAAGCTAAATTTCCTAAGTAAGTCGTTTCATTTTTTCTTCAGGAGCTTATTCCTGCTATCCGTTTCAATCTTTTATGGAGATAAAAAATCTCCATAAAAGGATTTCCACTGCTATCAGGGCTAGGGCAGTGGTGGTTTAATAGACTGTTTGTTTGCAATAGATACTATATATGGAGTTATACTATACTAAATTTGTATTAACAACCTACCTTATATGTTGGAGAGAGCAAAATATTTTAATAATGTCTACTATTTTCCTTCTGCAACTTCCTAAAATAAGATTCATCTAAAAGTGTAAGTA
>CAXBGV010000307.1:0-3335 GCA_963975235.1 uncultured Flavobacterium sp.
TTTAGATTACAAACTAGCAGAAATTAAATTAATCAAATCAAAAGGACAACTAAAAACTCTTATCAATAACTAAAATGAAAAAAAACTTAACTATCGGACTCGTAATTATTGCGGCACTAGCATTAATCGCTTTTATTCTAATGAAGAACAAGGAAGCAAACGAAGAAAAGATTGCAATTGTTGCTGAAAAGAACGCTAGCGTTTCAGTAAAGGTTGCAAGTGTAAAAACAGAAGAAGTAACTTTAGATTTTGTTGCTAACGGAAATTTTGAGCCAAAACAAGAACTTTCGTTCTCGGCAGAAAAATCTGGAAAAATAATTACAGTACTTGCAAAAGAGGGAGACCGTGTAAGTGTGGGACAAACCTTAGCTATTATGAGAGGTGATGCCATTAACATCAATGCACAAGCTGCAGAAGCAGGTTACTTGAATGCCAAATCAGATTACAATCGTTTTGAAAATGCCTTTAAAACGGGTGGCGTTACAAAACAACAATTAGACCAAGCAAAAGTAGCTTTGACTAATGCTGATGCTAATTACAGACAAGCTAAATTGAACGTAGGTGATACACGAATTAAAGCACCAATAAGCGGGATAATCAACAAACGTTTTATCGAACCAGGATCGATGCTTACAGCAATGCCGGCTACTCAACTATTCGAGATCGTAAATGTAAACACCCTTAAGCTTACTGTAAACGTAAACGAATCACAAGTTGCTACATTAAAAACAGGTACTGCGGTTACTGTAACTTCAAGCGTTTATCCTAACCAAGAGTTTAAAGGGAAAATTACATTCATAGCAGCAAAATCAGACAGCAGCTTAAACTTTCCAGTAGAAATCGAAATTTCAAACAATGTAAATAACGATTTAAAAGCGGGTATGTATGGAACAGCGGTATTCAAATCAGCACAGCAAAAACAAACAATGACGGTAATTCCAAGGAATGCTTTTGTTGGAAGTGTAAGTAGCAATCAGGTATTTGTTGTCGAAAACGGAAAAGCAGTGTTAAAAACAGTTACTGCAGGTAGAATCTTAGGAGATAAAGTAGAGATTTTAAGCGGATTATCTGATGGTGAAAATGTTATTACTACAGGTCAAATCAACTTACAAAACGGTAATACAGTAGAAATCATTAAATAATTGATTGCTCTAATCAACAGATATACAATATGAAATTAGCAGAAATATCCATAAAACGTCCCTCGTTAGTCATTGTACTTTTTACAATACTAATTTTAGGTGGGATATTCAGTTATAGTCAGTTAGGCTATGAATTGATTCCTAAATTCGAAACGAACGTAATTACGGTGGCTACGGTTTATCCCGGTGCATCGCCATCTGAGATAGAAAATACCGTTACCAAAAAAGTTGAGGATGCCATTTCCTCATTAGAAAACATAAAAAAAATCGACTCAAAGTCCTACGAAAGTCTTTCTATCGTATCGATTACATTGACCTCAGAAGCCAATGTAGACAATTCGATGAACGATGCACAGCGAAAAATAAATGCTGTATTGAGTGATTTACCTGATGATGCTGATCCGCCTTCATTGACTAAATTCTCTCTGAGTGATTTACCAATTATGACTATTGGTGCTAATGGTAAAATGGATGAAGTAGCTTTTTATGATTTAATTGATAAAAAAATTGCTCCCGTCTTATCCCGTGTTCAAGGTGTGGCGCAAGTTAATATTATTGGAGGACAAGAGCGTGAGATTCAAGTTAACCTTGACGCAACAAAACTGCAAGGATACGGATTATCAATCCCACAAGTACAACAAATTATTTTAAGCTCGAATCTTGATTTCCCTACAGGAAACATCCAAACAAGAGAACAAAAAATATTAATTCGTTTAGCCGGTAAATATAAAAACGTTGACGAATTAAGAAACTTAATCGTATCCTCGCAAAACGGAATTCAAATTCGATTGAAAGACGTAGCTGATGTACAAGATTCACAAAAGATAGCTGAAAAAATTGCCCGTGTAGATCAAAAAAGCGCTATCGTATTACAAATTGTAAAGCAATCTGATGCAAATGCCGTAGCGGTTAGTGAGCAATTGGTAAAAACAATTGCTACGTTAGAGAGTGATTATAAAGCTAATGAAGTTAAACTTCAAATTGCTAAAGACAGTACTGTTTTTACACTTGAAGCGGCTGACTCTGTTTTACACGATTTATTGATAGCTGTAATATTAGTAGCACTAGTAATGCTATTTTTCTTGCACAGTATTAGAAACTTGTTGATGATGCCATTGTAGTACTAGAAAACATATATAGGCACATGGAAATGGGTAAAAGCCGAATTCGTGCTTCTTATGATGGAACAGCCGAAATTGGTGGTACTGTAACATCGATCACCTTGGTTATTGTGGTTGTATTCCTTCCTATTGCACTGAGTAGTGGTTTAGTATCTAACATTATTACGCAGTTTTGTATGACGGTAGTTATCTCTACCTTATTGTCATTATTGGCTTCGTTTACGATCATTCCTTGGTTATCGTCTCGTTTCGGAAAACTAGAGCATATCGAAGGAAACAACCTTTTTGGAAAAACCATTCTTGGTTTCGAAAGTATGTTAACTCGTTTCACAAATTGGGTTACTGAAATTCTAAATTGGTGCTTAGACCACTACATCAAAACTATTTTAGTTGTAGTCGTACTTTTCTTTTCTTCTACAATCGGATTAGTAGGTGGCGGTTTTATTGGTGGTGAGTTTTTTGCGGCATCAGATAGTGGTGAGTTCTTAGTTCAAATTGAATTACCCAAAGATGCTTCGCTTGAGCAAACTAACTTTATGACCCAAAAAGCAGAAGCTTTCTTGAAAACACAAGAATATGTGCACAGCCAAATTACTACTGTTGGTCAAACCTCAGAAGGTATGGGTGGTACACAAGCAACTGCATACAAAGCAGAGATCGATGTAAAAATGATCGAGCAATCAGAGCGTACAGATGACGCCTCGGTATATGCTGCAAAAATGAAACGTAAGTTAGAAAAAGTTTTAGTCGGTGCCAAAGTAAAAACGGTCCCAGTAGGTCTGTTAGGAACAGCAGAAGACGCTAAACTTGGATTAATTGTTACTGGTCCTAATGTTGAAAGTGCTATGAAATTTGCAAAATTAGCTGAAGCCGAACTGCGCAAAATCCCAGGTACTACAGAGATTAAGTTGACTGTTGAAGATGGAAACCCCGAAGTAAACGTTCAAGTAGACCGTGATAAAATGGCTGCACTTGGTTTGACTTTACAAACAGTAGGTATGACCATGCAAACAGCATACAGCGGAAACACAGATGGTAAGTTTAGAGCTGGTGAATATGAGTATGACATTAA
>CAXBGV010000308.1:0-3319 GCA_963975235.1 uncultured Flavobacterium sp.
AATAAACCAACAACAAAGGCAAGCCCGAATTGTGAGCAGCAAACAAGGCTTCGTTATCCACGAAACGCAAATCCCTTTTGAACCAAACAATATTTACGGGAGTTTTGATCACTACTACTTACTGCTATTTTATTTTGTTTAATCTTTAAATACAAATGTTAAACAAAGATACAAAACTTAGCTTTACAATTCATCAAATTGTTGTTTTATAAACACCAAAGGCACAAAATCAGTAGTAAAATTGATCTTGTGCCTTTTTTTTTCGCTGTAAAACTAGCGCCTAGTATTACACAAATGCAATAGTTAGGTTTCTTCCTGCTTATTTAAAATTTAAATAGTGAAATTCACGCCTAACACGATGTTTCTTCCTATGTTCGGAATACCATCATTTTTAAGTCGGGAAAGATGGGCAATGTATCTTTTGTCGAATAGATTATTTCCGTTTAGGTTAACATTGAACACTGTTTTACCCAAAGTTACTTTACCGCCCAAACCTAAATTAACTAAGGTATAGCCATTAGTAGACGTTTCAAAACCGCTGACGTTATTTTGATTGAATGTAGAACTTAAATTAAGTGTAGCAAATCCTTGGTCTAACCAATTCTTGATAGAAAACTCGGTTCTGATAGTATTGTTCCAATTATTAGCAGGAATTAATGGCAGGTAATCTCCATCTTGTTTTTTACCTGTTACAGTTTCAAAACTCGTTTCGTAATGCAACCAATCTAACGGATGTGGGTGAAAATGAAATCCTATTTCACCTCCATATAATTTGGCATTGTCTTGAATATAATTAAACACATCGTTGTTGTCCAACATAAATCCCGCTGGCGAAGTGTAAATATAATTGTTGATGTGATTGTAGAAACCATTTACAAAAAATTCAAAATGGCTATTGTTGTATTCCAAATTCAAATCAGTTTGTACGTTTTGCTCTGTTTTCAAATTCTCGTTACCTACTTCGTATCTGTTCGTTCCTTCGTGAACGCCATTAGAAGTTAATTCGGCAAGGTTAGGCGCTCTAAATCCTGAAGCAACATTCAAACGCATGGTGACATTTTGAGCAAGAATAGTTTTGTAACCTAGAGACGCATTGAAACTATCAAATGATCTGTCGATCGCCTTGAAATAGCCTTCATCGCCAACTGTACCATTTTCGATAGAAGTAATTTTTCGGTTATCAAATCGCAATCCTGCCTGCACTACATTGGATCCCCACTCATAATTCCCAGTACCAAAAATTCCAAAATCATTGGTCGTAGCATCCGGAATAAGGTATTCTTCTCCTGAGTTCACATTCGTTTGATGCATTCCTTGCACGCCAATAATTGATTCAAAAGCACCAACTTTAGGAAGATGGTATTTTGCATTGTAATTGAAGGTATTCAATTTCATTTGCAAACCTGCTACATCACTATCTTCAAATTCAGAACGATCATTTGATACATATCCTAAATCGACATCTAACTTGGTGTTTTTGAAGTACACAACCGAGTTTAAACTCAACAAATGACTAAAAACGCCTTGTCTCGGGAAACCCGTATTTTTGCTTGAAGACTGATCAGCGATTCCATCTTCAGGAATTCCTAAATCCAATTTATTGTAATTGTATCGCAAAGTGCTTGTGAATCTGGAGTTACTGTAGCCAATACCTGTTTTAAAGTCGGTTTCGTTGTAACGTGTATTCGTCACGCGCTCTCCTCCTGCAATTCGGTAGTCAGAATGTGTATTGTAACTCCCTCTAGCGAGAAACTTCCAGTTATCAGTCGATGTTTTCAATCCAAGTGAAGAATTGCTTCCTAGCGTATTTGAGAATAATTTTTGACTAAAATCGGCTTTAAAAGTATGTGCATCCGCAAATTTTTCTGGATTGAAATACAAAACACCACCCAATGCATCAGATCCGTACAAAAGCGAAGCTGGTCCTTTAATTACCTCAACACTTTCTACTCCCGCATCATTTAACCCTAATCCGTGCTCGTCACCAAATTGCTGATTCTCCATACGGACGCCTTGCGAGTACACTAAAACTCGGTTACCACTCAAACCACGAATTACTGGTTTCCCTATGGAGGTACCTGTTGAAACTTGAGAAACTCCTGGAATGGTAGCCAAACCTTCAATTAAGGTCGCCGTCCCTTTTTGTTGTAACTCTTTGATGGTGGCATGCTCTACCTTCATTACGTTTTGCGATTGTAATTTATTAAAAGCTGTGGAAACAATAACCTCATCCATTTTAAAAATGGCTTGTTCTAAATTAATATTTAAGGTAGTCGTGTTTCCATTCACATTTATGGTTTTGGTTTGGCTATTAAAACCGACATATTCAAAAACCAATTTTAAAGATCCCAAAGGAACATTAGAAATAGTATAATTTCCGCTTCCATCGGTTGTTGTTCCTTTGTGTAATTCTGGGGCATATATAGAAACACCCACAATTGGGTTTTTATCTTTATCCGTAACTTTTCCAGAAACCGAATTTTGTGCGTGAAGTATGGCCGAAAACCCTAGTAATAGGGTGATTATTATATTTTTCATTGAAGTAATTGTATTGTTATTACGAAATAAAGTTTCTGTTTAACAAACGAACCATACAACGTATCCATCTAGATAAAACAAAAGTATTTGTACAACTTCTATTTTATTTGGACCATACGAGAAAATAGTTCTTTGTAAAAAGAAATAATAGCTAGTTGCTTTTGACTCAAATCCGAAACGAATTTACAGCAGCAACGCCCCAAAAGTTAGGGGTTTATTAGGCAAAAATAGTTGGTGGTCCTCTATGCGCGTACAAACTTCCTGAAAAGGATAAGATTCCTTTTGCAGTTTTATAAAAATAAGGTACTTGATTGAAATTGGTAATCAGCTTGTAAGCAATAACTTTCGGTGCTAGATAAGAGCCAAAACTAAAGTGACAAACTTTACAATCATCTACAGAGTGATGCTGGTGCGTTATTTCTGGTTCACCGTAATTATTCTTTTTATGATGACACTCTTTCTCTGCAAATTGCTTTGCAAAATGCTCATAAGTATGCAGTGATTGAAACAGTATTGAAAACAATACCGTCATCACTAATGACAGACTTACAATGAGTTTTTTATTTTGCATCGGTAGCAAAGATAGGAAAACCTAAAAAAGAAAACCATTTGTTTTAACAAAACATAAAGAATGTTAAAACAAATGGTTTTATCTTTTGCTTAAAAATAGTATTTATACTAAGTCGTGACTTCTTAAATATTCAGCAATTTGAATCGTGTTAGTAGCAGCACCTTTGCGCAAGTTATCAGCAACCACCCACATGTTTATGGTATTAGGTTG
>CAXBGV010000309.1:0-3313 GCA_963975235.1 uncultured Flavobacterium sp.
GCTTCTCCAGTTGCAGCTCCAATATGTGGAGTCAAAGAAATTTTAGCATTCATTAAAATTGTCATTTCTGGAGTTGGCTCATTTTCAAAAACATCTAATCCAGCAAACAATACTTTTCCGCTGTCTAATGCTTTTACAAGCGCAACTTCGTCAATAACACCACCACGAGCACAATTTACAATACCTACATCATTTTTCATCATTGCAAGTTCCTTTTCTCCAATAATGTAACCATCCTGAGCGGGAACGTGCAAAGTAATAAAATCAGCTTCTTTAAACAATGATTCTAATGATTGTGATACAATAGTAGTAGTGATCGACTGTCCGTCAAAAAATGCTACTGTCACATCTACTTTTGGGATAAAGCTATCTGCAGCAATTACCTTCATACCAAGACCTAGCGCCATTTTTGCAGTAGCTTGACCAATACGACCAATACCTACAATACCTAATGTTTTTCCTCTAAGTTCAACACCGTTAGCATAGGCTTTCTTCAAACCATCAAAATTAGTGTCGCCTTCAAGAGGCATATTTCTGTTCGAATCATGCAGGAAACGAACACCAGAGAATAAGTGAGCAAATACTAATTCTGCCACCGATTCTGATGAGGATGCAGGTGTGTTAATAACATGAATTCCTTTGCTCTTAGCATAGTCCACATCAATATTATCCATTCCTACACCACCGCGACCAATTATTTTTAGTCCAGGACAAGCATCAATAATATCTTTACGAACCTTAGTAGCACTACGAACAAGAACAACACTTATATTGTTTTCGTTTACATAATTAGCCACTTGTTCCTGAGCTACTTTTGTAGTTATTACTTCAAATCCACCTGCTTCTAAAGCTAGAATTCCACTTTTAGAAATTCCGTCATTTGCTAATACTTTCATTTTTTATGGCATTGTGAGTAAAGACTATTTATTGCTTTACTTCTTATTTTTTACTATTTTATTTAGGAGCTATATCCCGCTATTCGTTTCAATCTTTTTATTTTTTAAAGAAAAAAAATAAAAAGGATTTTCACTGCTATCGGGACTAGGAATCCATATTTCGATTGTTTATTAGGCTAGTCTGTTTTCCAATTCTTTCATGACATCTACCAAAACTTGAACGCTTTCGATAGGCAAAGCATTATACATTGAGGCTCTATAACCACCCACCGAGCGATGCCCGGGAAGTCCAGAGATACCAGCGGCTTTCCACATAGCGTCAAAAGTTTCTGTGTGAGCAGCATCATTCAACAAGAAAGTAGCATTCATAGTCGAGCGATCTTCAACCGCAGCAGCTCCCTTGAATAATGGGTTTCTATCAATTTCAGTGTAAAGCAATGCTGCTTTAGCGTTGTTTAATTTTTCAACAGCAGCAATACCTCCAAGATTTTTTAACCATTGTAACGTCAAGAGTGATGCATATACAGGAAAAACAGGAGGTGTGTTATACATGCTCTCTGCCTTGATGTGTTTCTCATAATCCAAGATACTTGGGATGGTTCTACCTGATTTTCCAAGAATTTTTTCTTTTACAATTACTAACGTAGTTCCTGCCGGTCCCATATTTTTTTGAGCTCCTGCGTATATAATATCAAACTTTGTGAAGTCTAATACTCTCGAAAATATATCTGAACTCATGTCACACACCACCGGCATGTTTACTGCGGGGAAATCTTTTATTTGTGTTCCAAATATAGTATTGTTACTCGTGCAGTGAAAGTAATCAGCATCAGTAGGTACTGTGAATCCTTTAGGAATATTGTTATAGTTTTGATCCTTCGATGATGCTACAACTACTGTTTCCCCAAAAAACTTAGCTTCTTTAATAGCTCCGCTTGCCCAAGTACCAGTATCAAGGTAGGCTGCCTTGCCGCCTTCTTTCATTAAGTTATACGGAACCATAAGAAATTCTAAGCTGGCACCACCAGATAAAAATAGTGCTTGATATCCTTTTCCTTCTAATCCTAATAGTTCAAGTGCAAGTGATCGAGCTTCATCCATTACCGCAACAAAATCTTTACTTCTATGCGATATTTCTAAAATAGATAATCCAGAATTATTAAAGTCTAAAATTGCTTGTGCTGATTTCTCAAAAACTTCTTGAGGTAAAATACAAGGTCCTGCGCTGTAGTTGTGTTTTTTCATGGTGTAGTTTATGTCCAAAAAATTAAAGTGCTAATTTCGGCAATAGGACGCTAAAAAGCGTTAATTATTTCGGAATTATTGCACTCTTTTTTGTTATATTGTTAACAAAAACGATATAGTGTCGACATTATCTGCATAATCCCACAATTTAGGATGTTGCGTTTGTCCAAAGGGAATACTGTTCACTATTAAATCATTACTTACGATACATTGTAATTGTTCTTTTTCATTTTCCAATCGGTTTTCTAGCGCAGTCAGGTTATCGTATGTTTCATAAAAAACACTTGAAATAGGAGAGGCATGACTTGGATCTTCTTTTAATGTTAAAAAGCCATTATCGAGTAATTTAAAATTACTCATCAAAAATACGGCTTTGTTGTAATCGTAATTATTAGCGTATTTTTCATAATGAATAACATCTTGGTAGACAAAAATAGCTTCAAAGAAAGCATCAAATGAATAGCCTTTCGGTACAAAAAGCTTTGAAACATTGCGGCAACCTAACCCAAAATACCTAAAAATATCTTCTCCTAAGGCCGTAAGTTGCTCTTTGGTTTCGTTTCCGTCAAGCACCACAACTGAGTTTCTACTTTTCCTAATAATCGATGGTTTATTTTTAAAATAATACTCAAAATAGCGTGCTGTATTGTTGCTACCGGTAGCTATAACAGCATCAAAGTTTTCTAATTTACCTTCTACAAACGTTATTTTATCGCTAAATCCAGGTGCTAGAGCAATGATATATTTTGCCAAAAAAGGCAGTAAATGTTGGTCGTTAGAGGAGGTTTTTATCTTTACATTATGACCTGCCATCAAAACTGATAAAAAGTCATGAAAACCTACTAATGGGATGTTACCGGCTAATATTAATGCTACAGTTTTAGTAG
Organism: uncultured Flavobacterium sp.; assembly: GCA_963975235.1. GTDB lineage: Bacteria > Bacteroidota > Bacteroidia > Flavobacteriales > Flavobacteriaceae > Flavobacterium. The sequence goes on from CAXBGV010000309.1 coordinate 3,029, forward strand.
AGCCTTCAGTTAATTCATATTTACTTAACCATTGGTTTAACTGGTCTTCAGTCAAAGCATTGGCCCAAGATTGAATCGAAAAATAAACTTGTTCCGGGGTGTACCAGCCGTTATGGGATTGAGATAATGCAATTAATTGCTCAAAGGCATCAAAAAACAAATCGTTATGCAAAACGCCAGGTTTTTTAATGGAATTGTTCTCCGAAAATTGGCTCAAGAATTTGCCTAATGCAACAAAAACACTTTTTTTTGTTTCTAATGTCATAATGTTTGCTTATGAATTGT
>CAXBGV010000310.1:0-3301 GCA_963975235.1 uncultured Flavobacterium sp.
TTATTTAATTGGCACGCTGATTTTGCAGATTTTTGCAGATTGATTGGTTTGGCTTATGTAGCGGTAGCGTGTTTGGGTTTATAATGTCTTTATCTATATATAGGTATTGGATTGTCCTACCTCATTATGATTGTGTTTTACGGCTATAATACAGAAGTGTATTTGTGTTATTTAATTGGCACGCTGATTTTGCAGATTTTTGCAGATTGATTGGTTTGGCTTTATAATAACACCTTGACATATATATAGGTGTTGGATTCTTCTGTTTCCTTATGATTGTGTTTTGAGGCTATAGTACAGAATGCTTTGTATTGATTAATCGGCACGCTGATTAAACAGATTTTTGCAGATTGATTGGTTTGGCTTTATAACAACAACTAGTCCTATATATAGGTGTTGGATTCTTCTGTTTGATTATGATTGTGACTTGATAATGATACCTTGTTCTATATAATATAGACTTACGCTTTTAGCTGAATCTTATTTTGGGAAGTTGCAGAAGGAAAATAGTAATCATTATTATAATATTTAGCTCTCTCCTATATATAAGGTCGGTCGTTAATACAAATTTAGTCTAGTATGACTCGATTTATAGTATTGATTGTAAACAAAAAGTGTATAAACCACCACTGCCCTAGCCCTGATAGCAGTGGAAATCCTTTTATGGGCTTTTTTAGCCCTATAAAAGATTGAAACGAATAGCAGGAATGAGCTCCTGAAGAAGAACTAAAACAGAACCCGCTATGAATTTGTATAATAATTAAGTTATTTTACAAATTACTTACAACCTTGTAGAGGTACCCATGACCTATATTTTACTTCTCTTGATTAGATAATTATAAATCCACGTTAATGAAAAAGTAGGTATGAAATCCGTAAAAGGAAAAAGTTCCTCTAGAAAAGTGATTGCCCCTCCTATTTTACCTATATTTCCCTTATACATAGTTGTCATTAGATACCCTGCCACTGGTGCCCACACGACATCTGAGAATTCACCCAATACGGGAATAGTAAAGGATAACATTCCTATTCCATCGAAAATTAGTCCTAGGATCAGGTTTCGAGTTTTATGTGTGGTCCCGATAGAAGTTGACCGTTCAATCATATTGATATGGTTTTTGTAATAATGAACTGCAATTCTAGTGCCAAACTATTACTTAAGCACATCTTGAAAAACTTTGTGAAGTTTGTCTATTTTTGGCGTTATGACGTAAGAGCAATATCCTTGCAATTTATTTTGGTTGTAATAATTTTGATGATAATCCTCGGCTTCATAAAATACAGAGACCGCGGATAACTTAGTTACAATAGGGTTATCGAAAACCTTTTCTTGTGTTAACAAATCGATATAGGCTTGTGACAGCTCTTTTTGAAAAGGATTATGGTAAAAAATCTCCGAGCGATACTGTGTCCCTACATCATTTCCTTGGCGATTTAAGGTTGTAGGATCGTGTGTTGCAAAAAACAATTCTAAAAGCGTTCCAAAAGAAATAACCAAAGGATCGAACGTTATCCTAATAGCTTCTGCATGGCCGGTATCACCATTGCAAATGGCAGCGTAAGTTGGATTTACAACTTCTCCTCCAATATAACCTGATACAACACTTTTTACTCCTTTTAATTCTAAAAAAACCGCCTCTGTACACCAAAAGCATCCTCCTGCAAACGTAGCTACTTCTAATCCTTCTTGTATTTCCATGTTTTGTTTACTTATGTTACTATAGGCTATGGTGACTTATTTATCTTGTCTTTCCATTTAAAACCTTTCCCAAATTTACAATTTTATGCCCGCACCATCTGACTTACTTAACTAAAATTTATAAGTTGTAGCAAGAAAAACATTTAAATAATCATTAAAATCTTTGTTTCTTTGTAAAAACAGCAAACATGATACAAGCAACCAATATTCATAAATACTACGATCAACTTCAAGTTTTAAAAGGGGTTAACTTGCATATTAAAGCTGGAGAAATAGTCTCGATCGTGGGTGCATCTGGCGCAGGTAAAACCACTTTGTTACAAATCCTGGGAACCTTAGACAAACCTAGCGTGGGTGAAGAAATCGAATTAATCATTAACGGTCAAGATATACTCTCGATGAATGATAAAACGTTATCTAAATTTAGAAATTTAAATTTAGGTTTCATTTTTCAATTTCACCAACTATTACCTGAATTCACGGCATTAGAGAATGTTTGCATCCCTGCTTTTATAGCTAATAAACCCAAGGATGAAACTGAAAAAGAGGCAAAAAAGTTACTGGAATATCTAGGACTATCACACCGCATAAATCACAAACCCAATGAACTCTCAGGCGGAGAACAACAACGCGTAGCGGTAGCGCGAGCTTTGATTAACAAACCTGCAGTTATATTTGCCGACGAACCATCAGGCAATTTAGACACCACATCAGCAGAGAATTTGCACCAACTATTTTTTAAGTTAAGAGACGAGTTTGGTCAAACTTTTGTCATTGTCACTCATAATGAAGACCTAGCAAATATGGCTGATAGAAAACTAATCATGGTTGATGGCTTGATTAGTAACTAGGAGCTTAATCCAGCTATCCACTGTATCTTTTTTAGACGGAACTGAATTCGTTTTTTCATAATATGTTCCGTCTAAAAAAGGATGCCGTTCCTATCTGGGCTAAACTCTAGAGATCGATACTCTTTTACAATACAATAGAAAAATAAGTTTTCAGTAATGAATCAATCAGAACTCAAAGATTTTTTAGACGACAAAGTACTTCAATACAATACACTCGATTTTATAGAAAGCGACCCTGTTCAAATTCCGCATCTTTTTACTCAAAAAGAAGATATCGAAATCTCAGGCTTCCTCAGTGCGACTATAGCTTGGGGCAACCGTACAATGATCATTAAAAATTCGAAAAAGATGATTGATCTAATAGGCAATGCACCTTATGATTATGTCATGTCGCACACTGACGATCAGCTAGAACAGCTGGATAGTTTTGTACATCGTACCTTCAACGGGCAAGATTTTACACATTTTATAAAGTCCCTCAAACATATCTATTCAAATCATAGCGGTTTAGAAGCTGCCTTTGCAAAAAATCAAGAAACAGACTCGATGCAAAGAAGCATATCAGAATTTAAAAAACTGTTTTTTGAAATTCCGCATTTACAACGCACTCAAAAACATGTATCAGATCCTTTGAATAATTCGGCAGCAAAACGCATTAACATGTACCTAAGATGGATGATTCGTCAAGACAACAAAGGTGTAGATCTTGGTATTTGGAAAAGTATTTCTCCTGCAGCACTCTCCTGCCCTT
>CAXBGV010000311.1:0-3297 GCA_963975235.1 uncultured Flavobacterium sp.
GAGGAGAGACCTCTTTTATATTTCCCCAAAAGAAGAAAAGGAAATAAATTAGTTGATGGATCTCTACATATTCTAGTAAAAAGTAACTATTACTGAATCTGCAATTCTCGCATAAAAGATGAATCTAAGAGATTTGAATACCAACTCAAATTATTAAAAGGAAGGCTATGAGCAGGATAGGGCTGGAATGCAGTGGAGCGTAGGAACGGAGCGCAACGCAATGAAGCTTTATCCTGCTTATATAAGCCTGGCCGAACGCAAGGAATGAACGTGCGGAGCTGAGGAACGGAACAGCCTAAAAAACAGCTGCTGTTTTTTTATGGGCTGTGAAGTGCCTGCGAAGGGTAGGTATGCCGAAAAACAGATTTCGTTTACACCTTAATTAGGAAGGCATACCGACGGCAGCAGCCGAACGGAGCAAAGTGAATGACTAGAGTGAGACTAATTATTTAAACTATCACTAATAATTAAAAGCCTTTTCCATCAGTTCCATCTCTCCTCTAGAAATACCTATTTCTGTGGCTATCTTTTTCCAGTTGGTTGTAAATTGGGTGATTTCTTGAATAATGTTTTCCATTTGTAAAGTATTCAATCTAAAATACTCCCCAACACTTTTAGCCAATTCAAAATCTAGTGCATTGTTATCCATATCAATATTAAGAGCCAAACCATCTTTGTCAATGGAGGGGTTAAGGTCGTAAGCAGGGGAGAGTATCCAGCCTTCTTTGGTTAAAATAAATCCATGGTTACGCAAATGGTCATCGGTGTTTGAAATGGCTATATTAAAAATCATTCTGCGCCATAGTTGGTGTAGATTTTCTTCTACGTTTGCACCTTGATTGCTGATGAATTCAGCAATATCTAAATAACTTGCGGGATTGTCTCTTATAGTATCTTCATTGTTGCCTGTTATAGTCATAGCCGAAGCAAAATGAATTCTTTCACCGTTCTCCCTGTCAAAGCGTTTGGTAAAGAAAGTATTGTGCTTGCCCATTATTTTTTCTATTCGACAGGATGCCATGTTGATTCCGGCACTGATAGCCAATTTATAGGCTAAAAATTCCCAAGCTGCTTTGTCTACAGTATCTGTCTTGGAGGGGAATTTAGCAATCCAAAGACTTTTGTCGTTGTCTAAAATATTAGCTTTGGGTCTTGCACCACCTAATGAAGATCCCGGGGCCATAAGAACCGATAACCATTTATTGACCTCTTCATTATCTTTGTCATTTTCGTAATTAGCTGCTGCATTTTGGAGTTCTCGGATAGAGGACCATGGCGGGGTAGAAGCGTTTTTATTGTTATCTAAAAAATCACCATTAGCTTCAATTTTAAATCGTAATGCTCCCATACGACTTTCATCATATACACCTAATAAAAAATCAATTTCATAGAGTGTTTTTGGCTTTTCATTCCTTTCTCTAGCAAGCTGCGCTTCTCGACGTTTCATTAAGGTGCGTCCCCAAGTGTCAGGCATGCTGTCTAAAAAAATACCGAAGTTTTCTTTTTGGTTCGGGTATTGTGGACCACCATATAATTGGATGTCTGGATCCAAAAGGAATTTTTGTTCTTTTTTGAGCCAGTTCCTATCATATTCAAAACTGAATGCTTTTTTACCTTTGGCTTGTTGTGCAGATAAGACACCTATTAATTTAGGTTCCTTCATTTCTTGCCAATGGGCGTAAACGTAGATGTCGGTTTTACTTTGTGACATGTTTTGTGTTTTGAATAAGTGATCAGTTTAATTTGTTTCTAGCAAGGGGTTACTTTAATAGGTCAAGGTCTTGAAGTTTTCTTCCTAGTTCGTCGTCAGCTGCTATTTTTAAAAAATCGTCTTGCAAACCTAGTACTCTCAGAACATTAAAATAGGCACCTATTGCCACACTAGAATTTCCTTTTTCTATTTGGTATAAAGTGGTTCTAGCAATATCGGCTCTTTCAGCAATTTGTATTGCAGTGAGTTTTCTTCTTTTTCGAGCCAATTTAATATTCTCACCCATTTGCTCTAAAAGGAGTTGATGTTTAGGGAATAGGACTTGTTTTTTCGCACTCATTTTTACAAATGTTCATTAATATGAACAAAAATAGTAAATATGTACATAATAACAAACATTTCATAGAGGTTTCTTCTGTTTAAAGTCATTTATTTCACCCCTCTTGCACCAAATGTTGCAAATCAGGATCGTTTTTAATGCGTTCCAATTCATTTTTATGATAAGAACAATATCACGCTTAATCTGTTTGTAATTAGCTTCAATTTCGACTTTCATATTATCTTGTCCGTTTTCATCAACGAAAGATAAAATAGCGGGTATCTTTTTATAAGCCTTCGTTTCTGCCGCTACTTTTTCATTGTCAACCACAATTTCAGAATGAAAAATTTTCTGTTCGATGCGTTCGTCAAAGTTATCTGAAACAGCTCCTACAAACACACCTTGCGTAAGCGTGGAGATTTTTGATGCTGGTATCAAGCTGTCTAATTGTGTAGATATTGAAGTTAATTTATCATTTCGATTGATGGTTAAACTCTGGCGTTTCTGTAATATTTTGCCAAACCGTTCTGATAAGCTTTTGGCCGTTTCGCCCACTACCTGACCACTAAAGATATTGCCCACCGTATTTTGAATGAGCTTACTTTCTTTGTCGCCATAATCACGTGTCAATTGTGAATAATCCTGAAATACCAAACATACCGCTACTTTATTACTTCTAGCTGTGGCAATCAAATTATCTAATCCTCTAAAGTAGATAGTTGGCAACTCATCAATTATCACCGAACTTTTTAATTTTCCTTTCTTATTGATTAGTTTTATAATTCTCGAATTGTACAAACTCAAGGCAGCAGAATAAATATTTTGTCTATCAGGGTTGTTTCCCAGGCAAAGAATTTTAGGTTCATCCGGATTATTGATGTCTAACGAAAAGTCATCTCCAGTCATTACCCAATAGAGTTGAGGGGAAATCATTCGAGCTATGGGTATTTTTATTTATCTAAAGTATTCCTGCGTAGCTGCAACACCACAGCTTTTCAGATTGACATGAAGAATTGATTGCTGCCTATTCAGATTATCTTGCTTTTTTGGATAATCTCCGACTTTTGCGCTGGATCCAATAAAATGGTTTAGAAGTCAGTTTAGAGGTGTTCGTAAAATTGACTTTTTTCTATTTAGATTATCTAACCTTTTTGGATAACCCCCAACTTTTGAACTTGATCCAATTTTGCGCTTGACCCTTGATCAATTCAATATTCGCTTCAGGGATAAAATACAAAACGAAAAAAGCTGCAATTAAAATTGCAGC
>CAXBGV010000312.1:0-3263 GCA_963975235.1 uncultured Flavobacterium sp.
CCTTTTTCTTCCTTTTCTGTTTTTGCCTCTGGGAAGTAAGAATAACCCCATTTGATAGCCCATTTGTCGTAGTCACCAATTCGTGGGAAAAAATTTGTCACACCATCTTCTGGTTGTGCTACATAATTAAAACGTGCATAATCCATGATAGATGATGTATGTCCGTTTTTAGCTTGATATTCTTTGTCTCTCAATTTTTCTACCGGTGTTGCTGAACTAGCTCCCATGTTATGACGAAGACCTAATGTATGTCCTACTTCATGAGAAGACACAAAACGAATTAGTTCTCCCATCAATTGATCGTCGAATTGTTTTTTTCTCGCTGCAGGGTCTACAGCTGCTGTTTGTATAAGGTACCAGTTTCTTAATAAGCTCATGATGTTGTGGTACCAACCAATGTGACTTTCCAAAATTTCACCTGTTCTAGGATCATGTACGTTGGGTCCGTAAGCATTCTGGATGTCAGCTGCGAAATAACGTAGTACAGAAAAACGCGCGTCTTCTAAACTCATTGTAGGGTCGTTCTCTGGCCAATATTCTCCACGAATTGCATTTTTCCAACCAGCAGCTTCAAAAGCAACTTGCCAGTCATCAATTCCTGCTTTGATAAATTTTCTCCATTTTTCTGGAGTAGCAGGGTCAATGTAGTACACAATTGGTTTTTCAGGTTCGATTAATTCACCTCTTTTTTGTTTTGCAGCATCTTCAGCATTTTTAGGCTCTAATCTCCATCGTACAGCAAAAACTTCTTTTTCAGATTTTTGAGATTCTTCTTCAAATACATCATATTGGTTTGCAAAAAATCCAACACGAGGATCAAAAGAACGCTTACGCATAGGTACCTTTGGTAATGCAATCATCGACGTATTTAATTCAACTGTAAGTACACCTGAATCTAAAGCAGCTGGTAAGTTAACTCCAATTCTAGGAGCATTGCTTAAGGATACTAAATTAGGAGTCGTAGCATAGGTTTTTACTGTTTTTATTTCAGTATTGATTGGGAAACTACTTATTTTTTGTACAAAAGAACGGTCTTTTTGAAACGCCTGAATACTAAGGGATTGTTTTTTCATAGGATCCAATGAAAAAGTTTGTACGTCAGCTTCAAAAGTAGGTGTCATGTCAATCACATAAGCAGTTTCTTTCTTTCCTCCATCCTCTTTTTTAATAGCTAAAATATCGTAGCTAGCAATAATAGGGTCTGTTGAAGAGTTTTTAACCGCTTGCGCCATAGGTTTTCCTTCGTCTGGGGACATGATCACGTAAGTAACGGAACGCATTAAAATCGTGTTGTTCAGTCCTTTTTCAAACTTGATTACTTGTCGGTTTACTTCTTCTCCTCCAAATATCCCTCCACCAGCTGGCGTTTTTGAGAATCGAGTAATCGTCATGATTTCGGTATCGATCAATGCAGCTGGTATTTCAAACAGGTATTTATTATCCATTTTATGAATATCAATTAATCCTTTTTGTGTTACCGCTGTGGAGTCAATGACCTTTCCGTAAGGTTTAGGGCCTTTTTTTTCCTCTTTTTTTGGTGCTACTGCTGTAGGAGCTTGCTCTTTTTTCTTTTTTCTTTGAGCGAATGTTTCTGAGTTGTAACTTAGTAGTACAACTCCAGCAATTAAAGTAAATTTAAATTTTACCATATTGGTTAAACGGTTAGGGGTTAGTATTGTATTATTAGGACATATTGCCTCATTTTGCCGTAAATTTAATTATTATATTTACAATTATCAATAGTTTTTTGAAAACTATTGAATAAAACGGGCGTATTCAAACCGCATTAATTGTTACTGTTTTTGCTAATTATTTTATAAAAAAATGATTTTTATCTTATTTAAAAGAAGGAGTGTGTTGTAATTTTGCGCTTTAGCTCGATCGAGTAATTTGAATGGTTGAAATAATTGTCTTTTATTTAAGAAGTAGTATGGGATTTCTTGCTAAAACTTTTTGTAATATTACTCAAGATAAATGATCACATGAGAAAAATCAAATATAAAAAAGGACGTAAAACACAACCTAACTTATTAGAATATACTGGTTCGCACAAACGATTGGAGTCGGAAATGCAATTATTTGTTTATGATGATTTAACTTTTACAGAATATCAGGAAATAGAACCAATTGATTTTAAAAAGAGTATTGATGTAAGCAAAACGAATTGGTTAAACCTTCATGGTCTGAATGAAATCCCTGTAATAGAAGCCATTGGTTCTTTTTTTGAAATTGATAATTTTATACTTTCTGATATCTTAAATACGACAAGAAGAACAAAACTAGAAGAATCATCGAACAGTCTGTTCTTTAATATTAAATCTATTTTACCAACAGAGCATTCTGATAATATTAGTGTAGAACAAATTAGTTTTCTAATTAAGGATGGAGTATTGATTTCATTTCAAGAAAAGAGAAGCGATTTTTTTACTCATATCAGAGAACGTATCAGGACACATACAGGAATTATCAGAACTAGAAAGGCCGACTTTTTGCTTTATTTTTTATTAGATGCGATTATCGAAAATTTTTTTGTTACCATTGAAAATGAGGAGGATAAGGTCGAGGAACTAATTGTTTTGTCTAAGGAAAGTGCCGATCCCGCTATCCTTATTAGAATTGAGAAACATCGAGATAATTTTAATTTTTTGAAAAGATCTATCATTCCGCTCCGAGATTCCTTATTTAGTATCAAGACGTTAAGAGATGATGTGTTGTGCGACGTCATTCAAAATGAATCTTTTGTTTATTTTTCGAGATTACATCAAAAATGTTTAGAATTACTAGAACAAATAGAGAGTGACATGGGAATGTTAGAAAGTGCCTCTAATTTCTTTTTTTCCTCACAATCGCATAAAATGAACGAGATTATGAAAATGCTAACGATCGTTTCGGCTATTTTTATTCCATTAACTTTTATTGCAGGAATTTACGGGATGAATTTCGAGCATATGCCTGAACTAAAGTATCAAAACGGTTATTATACTGTGATCGTAGTCATGTTTATTATTGTGATAGGAATGGTTTTTTATTTTAAAAAACGAAAGTGGTTTTAGGATATGAGAACAGCCATGTTTACGACAATAGCTAATCGTTTAGGGAATTATAGCGATATACCGTGATATAAAACAATTAAAAACCAAGATAAAATTGGTGTAAAACTTCAAAATAAGAAAACAAATGAATAAAGCAGTTTACATAGCAACTAGCGAACACAATAGTGGTAAGTCTATTGTTACGCTGGGTCTAATGAGTATTTTAATAGG
>CAXBGV010000313.1:0-3248 GCA_963975235.1 uncultured Flavobacterium sp.
CAAACTGGCAATTGTCTAGTAGATCGATCATTTCCTCAGATCGTATTCCTCCGGTCAGTGCTATAGCTTTTATGTTTCGCTTTTGTAAATTAGCTACTTGGTCCTTCATTAGTGCAACAAGAGGAGAGATCACCAAGCAAATTCCTTCTTTCATCATGGCAGGAACTTGGAAACAAATAGATTTTCCGCCACCGGTAGGCATAAGCGCAAAGGTATCTTGATCGCTTAAAACAGCATCTATTATTTCTTGCTGTAAGGATCTAAACGAATCATGCTTCCAGTATTTTTGTAGAATTTGTAACGCCTCAGACATTCTTTTTTGAATTTGAATTACAAATTTTTAACTTTATTCTATCTGGTATGTAACCAAACTGAGCAGAATTTTAGTTCGAAATTTTATCTAAGATAAAAAGAATTCTGTTATCAATAGTATCTTTAGGGACTTCGATAAGTTCATAATCATATCCTTGGTAGGTTTCGATAAGGTGATTTTGAATTAGCTTTGCTTGTTCGTAATTCTCATAACGAGCTTCATCCTCCCAGGGTGGTAAAATGAAAATTTTGGAGTACCGGTATTCTTTGCAAATAGCATCAAATGAAGCAGGGTAACTATCTCCAATGTAATGCATATAAGCAAGTACATCAGGAATCCCTCTGTCTATGAACACCACATTATGCGGTTCGTTTTGAGCATCTAAAAACTGTTTTTTCCTTCCCTCTAGTAAAAGTTCACTAAACAAGAGCGGTTTTTCAAGAAATAGTTGTTCGATTCCTTGTTTTTTCGCTTCAAGCGTAACTTCTCTTGAAATTTCAGGATAACAGCAAAAACCTTTTGCTACTAATCCATCTATTAGAGTACTTTTCCCAGTTCCGGGTCCACCTATGATTATAATGATTTCTTTCTGCACGTTTTAGAAATAAGGCGCAAAAGTACTTAAACTTATTCGAAATTGAAAAAATGAAACACATTAAAAATGGTTTTACTAAAAATTAATAATCCATAATTCATAATTATCATTTGAAACCGTATCTTTGCTTTAATTTTAATTGAAAAATGGATAAAAAGACAGAAGAATTTTATGATAGATTGAAAGTAGAGTTGGATAACAGCAATACATGGCCTGCTTTATATTTGTTTAAATTTATTGTTCCTACAACGGATGAAAATATTCAAAAAGTTGAATTAGCATTTGATTGTATGGGAGCGGTTATTAAAACTACTAAATCTAAAACAGGAAAATTCACAAGTATATCTATTGATGTTCAAATGAAAAATTCTCAAGAAATAGTAGATAAATACCAAGAAGTTTCTGCAATAGACGGTATTGTTTCTCTCTAATATTTGAATAGGGCTGCAGTTGGTGGGCATTATTATAATGTAAAAGTCAATAGTTGTATTCAAAATCCTCAAAATTAATTCAAATATGAATTCAAAGTATACAAAAGAAATTGCTAATGATGTAGTGCATCATTTGGAATACAATGCAGAAAGGTCGCATTTAATCATACCTGAGTATGGCCGTCATTTGCAAAAACTAATTGATCAAGCAACGGCAATAGAGGATAGCGAGCAACGTAACAAAGCAGCTAAGTACATCATTCATGTGATGGGGAATTTAAATCCGCATTTACGTGATGTGTTGGATTTTCAGCATAAATTATGGGATCAGCTCTTTATTATGTCTGATTTTAAATTGGATGTAGAGTCTCCATATCCTATACCTTCAAGAGAAGTTTTGCAACTCAAACCGGATGTTTTAAATTATCCTCAAAACTTTCCCAAGTACAGGTATTACGGTAACAATATCAAGTACATGATAGATGTTGCTAACAAATGGGACGATGGTGATATGAAAAGTGCTTTAGTGAAAGTTATTGCTAACCACATGAAAAAATCCTACTTAAGTTGGAATAAAGATACAGTGAAGGATGATGTGATTTTCGAACATTTATTCGAATTATCAGACGGAAAATTAGACATGCGTCAAAGTACAGAGGAGCTTATAAATACGACTGATTTATTGCGTACAAACAAGCGTATTTCTAATAAAATAACACCTGCAGGTCAACCAAAGATTCAGAGCAATAAAAACGTGAAAACAGGTAAAACAAAGACTTACACAAAAAAATAGTAGTGAAAATAGTTAGGTAGTACACCTTGTAAACGACCACTACAGCATGTTACCGAAAATAAAACTTACAATAATATTAATGTTATAATATGGGAATTTTTAAAATAGAAGGAGGCATTCGTCTAAAAGGAGATATCACTCCACAAGGAGCAAAAAATGAAGCGTTACAAATTTTATGTGCGGTACTTTTAACTCCAGAAAAAGTTGTAATCAACAATATTCCTGATATTATTGATATCAATAAACTAATAACCCTTTTAGGGAATCTTGGTGTGAAAATCCAAAAAAACGGTCCTGGATCGTACACTTTTCAGGCTGATGATGTTAATGTAAGCTATTTAGAAACAGAAGCATTTAAAAAAGAAGGTGGCGCGTTACGTGGGTCAATCATGATTGTTGGTCCTTTATTAGCACGATTTGGTAAAGGATATATTCCAAAACCGGGTGGTGATAAAATAGGGCGTCGTAGATTAGACACTCATTTTGAAGGTTTCATTAATTTAGGAGCAAAGTTTCGTTACAACAGAGAAGATCATTTTTATGGCGTTGAAGCTAAAAATGGTTTGGTTGGAGCTGACATGCTTTTAGATGAAGCATCAGTTACGGGAACAGCTAATATTGTTATGGCTGCCGTTTTGGCAAAAGGAACTACAACTGTTTACAATGCAGCTTGTGAGCCTTACTTGCAGCAATTGTGTAAAATGTTGAACTCGATGGGTGCTAATATCACCGGTGTTGGTTCTAATTTATTAACTATACAAGGCGTAGAAAGTCTTGTAGGTTGTGAGCACCGAATTTTACCTGATATGATCGAAATAGGATCATGGATAGGATTGGCAGCAATGACCCGAAGCGAAATTACTATCAAAGATGTAAGTTGGGATAACTTAGGAGTAATTCCAAATACGTTTAGAAAACTAGGAATAACTTTAGAGCGAAGAGGAGATGATATTTATATCCCTTCTCACGAAAATGGCTATGAAATAAAGACCGATATTGATGGATCGATTTTAACTATCGCCGATGCTCCTTGGCCAGGTTTTACGCCTGATTTGTTAAGTATTGTATTAGTAGTTGCTACACAAGCAAAAGGTGATGTCTTGATACATCAAAAAA